>JASHTP010000240.1 GCA_030040495.1 Alphaproteobacteria bacterium | reverse complement strand
AATGGGCGGTGGTGAAGCCGCCGGCATAGGGCGTGTTGCGCGCCACCGCATAGCCCTTGGCGGTCAAGCTGCGATGCGCCGTCTCCATGATCAGCGGATGACAGGCGGCGCCGTGGCAGTCGCCCAGCACCAGATCGGTACGCGCGCGCCGCACGCCGCGCTCGCCCGGCGCCATGCTCGACGGCATCGAATGGCAGTCGAGCAGGAGATAGCTGCCGAAAAGCTCGCGCGTCGTGCCGACGAGCTGGCGCAGGGCGCGGTGATAAGGCCGGTAGAGCGCGTCGATGCGCCCCATCGCCTCGGCGAAGCGCAGCTTTCCCCCATAGATGTCCTCGCCGGTGGCGACGACGCGGGCGATGGTGCCGAGGCCGACGCGGACGCGCGGCGAGCGCGTGTTGACGAAGGACGGCAGCTCGTCCTCGAACATGGCGGGATCGAGCTCGAAGGGCTCGCGGTTGGGGTCGAGATAGGCGCGCGGGAAGCGGGCGCGCAGCAGCGGCGCGCCGAGCCCGGCGGCGGCGGCGAAGATCTCGTCGACATAGCTGTCCTCCGAGCGCCGGAGGGTCAGCGGGTCGAGGCGGGAGGCGGCGAGGAACTCGGCGGGATAGTCGGCGCCGCTATGCGGCGAGGCGAGCACCAGCGGCAGAAGCTGCTCTGCCGGGGCGATCACCTCGATCGGCGGCTCCACTGCCGCTCTTCGCTGGAACGGGCCTTCCATGCCCTCGAATTTAGGGGCAAGGCGGCGCTCGTGTCACGCGTTTCCCGCACTGCGGCGGATGGTAAAGAGCCGCGGCCGCAACCCTCGTGCTCGGCCGCGATCCCGGCTAGACTGCCGGCTCATCGGGAGCGGTCATGGCGCGCATCCTTCTCGCCGAGGACGACGACAATCTCCGGATCTTCCTGGCGCGCGCGCTCCGCCGCGCCGGGCACGAGGTGCACGCCGTCGGCGACGGCGCGACGGCGCTTGCCTGGGTGAGCGAACGGCCGATCGACCTGCTGCTCGCCGACGTCGTCATGCCCGGCCTCGACGGCATCGAGCTGGCGCGCCGCGCCAACGATCTCTGGCCGGACCTGCGCGTCATGTTCATCACCGGCTTCGCCGCCGTCGCGCTCCGCCACCGCGGCGTGACGCGGCGCGAGGCTGCCGTCCTCGCCAAGCCCTTCCATCTCCGTCAGCTCGTCGACGAGATCGACCGGTTCCTGGCGGCGTGACTGAGCGGACGAGTGCTTGCGGCGCTCGCCGCGACTTGTCAGCCACGGCGAAATCGGTTACACCGCCCGTCTCTTGGACGCGGGGGCACGTAGCTCAGCGGG
The DNA here is from genome assembly GCA_030040495.1 of Alphaproteobacteria bacterium. Taxonomy (GTDB): domain Bacteria; phylum Pseudomonadota; class Alphaproteobacteria; order ATCC43930; family CGMCC-115725; genus DAHUYF01. Next base: position 6,560 of record JASHTP010000240.1, on the reverse strand, counting down.
AGAGCACTACCTTGACATGGTAGGGGTCACAGGTTCAATCCCTGTCGTGCCCACCAGTTCCGACGCGTCGCGGCCGCTGCCGATCCCACGCCGCCAGAAAGCCCCGCCGATCGCTCGGCGGGGCTTTGCCGTCGGGGCGCCCCGCCGTCTCAGGGCTGGTACACCAGCGTGACCTGCGAGATGCCGGCGGCGACGTTGAGGCCGGCGATGCCTTCGATACTGACGGGCTGCAGCGTGATCGACCGCTGGAAGCCGCCGATCAGCACGTTGGCGCCGGCGCCGACTCCGACCGAGGCGCTGCCGCTGACGCCGCCATAGGCGCCGGCCAGGCTACCCTGGCCGACATCGGCGGTGGGCGCGAAGACCGCCCAGACGATGACGCCGCCCGACTGGTAGCCGATATCGACGCCGAACTCGTTGATGTGGCCGATATAGCGCTCGAGCGCGCCATGATCTTGCGAGAAGCTGCATTTGAGCTCGCGCGTCGAGCCGAAGATGAAGCCCCAGCCGCTGTCGACGTTGCAGCTCAACACGCCGGCCTTGACCCCGGCGGTGTCGGCGCGCGCCGGCGCCGCCAGTGCCAGGGCGCCGATGGCGAGCGCAGCCGCGGCGGCGGCCGAACGTCCCGTGATGGCCATTGGGTTGCTCCTCCTTGCGATGCTGTGATCGAGGCGGTCGGGCGGGTCGGCCTGGCGCGGTCGTCGCGGCGCAGGTCGCCTCGGGTTCGCTCGTGGCGCGCCGGTGCCACATCACTCCCGCGGGCCGCCGCGTACATTGATCCAGGTCATGTCGCCTCGCGAACTCGGCTGCGCCGCCGGCGCCGCCCGCGGCGTGCCGGGGGTCCCCGCCATCCCCGAAACACCCAGGCATTGCAGACGCTTGGGCCCGGATCCGGCGCGTCCGGAGCGGCGTCGGCGGGGCATCGTTGAACAAGATTTAACCAGGGCTTGGTAAAGCTAAGGGTCGCTAGCGGATCCACAATGGGCGGGACCGATGTCCCGCGGGTCAACATGTCGGTCAAGTACCTGAAGCCGATGCTCGACGCCGGCTCGTCGCGCGTCTTCAACTGCAACGCGCTGACGCGCAAGGTGCTGGAGCAGGATCCCAAGGCGCAGCGCCTGTTCCGCACGCCGCCGCTCAACAATGTCGTGCTGATCAAGGACGCCGTGCCGGAATCCGAGCGCAAGGGCCCGCGCTGCCCGCCGGTCGGCACCAAGCTCTATTTCCCGTTCAACGAGGCCGACATCTACGAGGGCGGCCGCACCATCTTCCTGCACGACCCGCATCTGCAGCAGAGCATCGTCGAGAATTTCGGCCAGAGCGCGGCGATGACCAAGGAGGCGCTCGCCGAGGATCTGCGCATCCTCGAGATCCTCGACAGCCTGCCCTCGCTCGACCCCTTCCTGATGAAGGACGTTTTCCAGCGCTCCGGCATCGCCGTCAACGAGGCCTATTTCGAGATCACGGCGGAGCAGTGGAAGGAGATCGAGGTCTTCATCCTGCAGCGCTTCGAGCCGCTGGCCAAGGCGGCCTTCCCCGACGCGATGCACTCCGACGAGAAGGCGCGCCAGCTGGTGGAGAAGATCTGGGAGGCGAAGGACACGGCGGCGCTGGCGCCGCTCATCGAGGCCTTCCGCCTGCCGCCCAACAAGGCGCTCGAGATCTTCGCCGCCTGGAAGGGCATCAACTTCTACGCCTTCCAATATTCGCGCGTGCAGCCGAAGCTGGTCGACATCGCCAAGTGGCTCAAGGGCATCGAGGTGCCGTTCGGCGCCATTCCCAACGAGGAGCGCACCAAGCTGCTGGCGACGATGGAGGCGGTCAAGGACCAGCTGCGCCGCGAATGGCACGGCGTCGACCAGATCCTGCGCGAATACACCGACGGCTACGACAAGATGTTCACCCAGAAGGGCAGCTCGACGGAGTTCCTGGGCTTCCTGCGCAACTGCAGCAAGGCCTATTGGAGCCTGGGCAGCGGCCTCGGCAAGACCAGCCACGCCGCCTATTGCTGGCAGATCCTCACCGGCCGCTACCAGGCGCGCAAGCTGCCCTGGCCGGTGATGCATCAGACCATGCGGCTCTTGGCCGAGATCCTGCAGCCGGAGAAGAAGGCGGCGACGAGCGTCGCCTGGGGCTGAGCGCGGCGCGCCGCGGCGCCGCCATCCTGCCGCTCGCGTCCTCGTGATCCCGCCGCCCCGATAGCGGGCGGCGGAGCGCTTGGCGTTTCGCCGGGGATGTGCCATGGATAGGCATCCCGACAACAAACCCGGCAGGGAGGCGACACCATGAAGCTCTACATGCATCCGGCCTCGACGACGAGCCGCCCGGTGGTGCAGTTCATCGCCGACAACAACATCCCCTGCGAGCTGCAGGTGGTCGATCTCTTCACCGGCGAGCATCTCAAGGAGCCGTTCGTCAAGATCAATCCGAACAAGATGATCCCGGTGCTCGAGGACGGCGATTTCCGCCTGACCGAGAGCTCGGCGATCCTCAAATACCTCGCCGACAAGATCGGCTCGCCCGCCTATCCCAAGGATTTGAAGCAGCGCGCCCGCGTCAACGAGGTGATGGACTGGTTCAACTCCAACTTCTATCGCGACTATGGCTACGGCCTGATCTATCCCCAGGCCTTCCCCGGCCACCAGCGCCGCTCGGACGAGGCGCATGCGGCGACCATCGAATGGGGCAAGGAAAAGACCAAGGCCTGGCTGCAGCTGCTCAACGACCATATCATCGGCGGCAAGAAGTATCTCTGCGGCGACGACATCACCATCGCCGATTATTTCGGCTTCGCCGTGGTCCAGGTCGGCGAGCTCATCCGCTGCAACTTCCGTCCCTATCCCAACGTCGCGCGCTGGCTCGACACCATGCACAGCCGGCCGAGCACGGCGAAGGTCTACGAGGTGATCAAGGGCTTCGCCGAGCAGATGAAGGGCAAGGAGTTCGTCGCCATATGAGCCATGCCGGGCGGCGGGCGGGCCGCCGCCCGCGGGGAAGGAGATCGACGCCGTGATCATGGGCCTCCATCACAACGCCTATCGCTGCCGCGATTCGGAGGAGACGCGCCGCTTCTACGAGGGGTTCCTGGGCCTCAGGCTGGCCGGCGCGCTGCGCATCCGGGAATCCATGACCGGGCGCCGCACCGACGTGCTCCACACCTTCTACGAGATGGACGACGGCTCCTATCTCGCCTTCTTCGAGGCGCCGGACCGGCCCTTCGACTTCAAGCAGCAGCACGATTACGACCTGCACATCGCGCTCGAGGTCGGCAATGACGAGCTGCTGCGCATGTTCGAGAAGGGCAAGGCCGAGGGCCGCCAGGTGCGCGGCGTCTCCGATCACGGCTTCATCCACTCGATCTATTTCCGCGATCCCAACGGCTACGTCATCGAGCTCACCGCCAAGCAGCCCGGCCATGACGGCGCCATGGATCCCGCCCGCAACGGCGCGCGCCGCATCCTCGACGCCTGGCAGGATGAGAAGATGGCGGCGACGGTCCAGACAGGCTCCTAGGAGCGCGTTGAAAACCGCCACCTTCGACCTTAGGGTGCGGTCTGCATGCCGGGGGAGGGGTCATGCTGCGCGACTGGATCTACAACCATTCCACCTTGGAGATCGGCGCCGTCATCGTCGCGCTGTCGGTGGTCGCCGCCTGGCTCGGGCTCTTCGTCTTCGACCGCTTCGTCGACGTGTCGGTCCGCAGGCGGCATAATGACGTGGCCGGCTTCATCATCGCCATCATCGGCGTCGTCTACGCCGTGCTGCTCGCCTTCATCGCGGTCGCCGCCTGGGCCAATTTCGACAACGCCAACCGCGTCGTGCAGCAGGAGGCCAACCTCGTCGACAATCTCTACCGCGACGCCATCGCCATCCCCGAGCCGGCGCGCTCCGCGGTGCGCGAGGACATCAAGCAGTATCTCCGGCTCGTCATCGACGACGAGTGGCCGGCGCAGCGCCAGCACAAGGCGGACACAAGCGGCTGGGTGGCGATCGAGAAGCTGCAGAGCGCCGTCGCCGCGCTCGACCCCAAGACGCTGGGCCAGTCGGTGGTCGAAGCGGAGATGCTGAAGACGCTCAACGACCTCTACTCGGCGCGGCGCACGCGGCTGCTCGCCGCTTCCGACGGCATCCCCAACACCATCTGGTCGATCCTGGTGCTGGGCGGCGTCATCACCATCGCCTTCTCCTTCTTCTTCGGCATGCACAGCATGGTGATGCACTACGCCATGACCGGGACGCTGGCGGCGTCGCTGGCTCTCGTCATGGTGCTGATCGTCGCGCTCGACTGGCCGTTCCGCGGCGAGGTCAGCATCTCGCCCGAGGCCTTCACGACGGTGCAGCAGGACATCGCGCAGCAGGAGCAGCAGGCGCACCGATAGCCGGCCGCCGAAGCCGGAGGGCGGGATGAGTCGAAGCATTGTCTTGTTGCTCGCGCTCGGCGCGCTCCTCGCCGCCTGCACCGCCAATCCGGTCCCGGAGGGCTATAGCGGGCCCACCGCGCGCATCGCCGACAGCTGGACGCCGCGCGGCGCCGAGAGCGCCGATTTCTTCTACCTTGCCGCGATCGACGGGCGGCGGATCGAGAGTGACCTTTCCGTCACCGCCGCGGCCAATTACGGTCAAGGCTTCTCGCTGACGCCGGTCGATTACGGCAGGAACGTTCCGGCGCGGCCTGCCGCTTTCGCCGTCGTCGGGCGGACGCATTACGCGGCGCCAATTCTCGAGCTGTTGAACCGGGTCTACGAGGTCAAGGGCGAGGTGCGCTTCACCCCCGCCCCCGGCCGGTCCTATGTCGTCAAAGGCGTGCTCGGCGACGATTATTCGGCGGTCTGGATCGAGGACGAGGCGACGGGCGCACCGGTCGCGCCCAAGATCGAGATCAAGGGCAACGCCGCGCTCGGCATTCTCGAGAAGTAGGCGCGACGCCGCGGCTGCCCCGGCGGGACGCCGGTCGGCTGTCTGCCGCCATCGCCGTGGGCGTATGAGGGCCGCGGCGGTCGACCGACCAAGCCGACCCATGAGGACGGGAGCAAAGGCTCCCGTGCCGCGGCCGGCCGTGGTAGAGACATGGCAACGATACCAGCGGAGGGAAGCACCGATGAACGCCGGACGGTTCGCATGGGGAATTGCGGCGGCCGCGCTGCTCGGCCTCGCCGCGCCGACCGGCGCGGCCCGGGCCGACGACATCAAGATCGGCGTCATCCTGACCTATTCCGGCGCCTTCGCCGACAATGCGCGCGAGATCGACAACGGCATGGCGCTCTACATGAAGCAGCATGGCGACACCGTCGCCGGCAAGAAGATCGTGCTCATCAAGCGCGACAGCACCGGCGCCGCGCCCGACGTCGCCAAGCGCCTGGCACAGGAGCTGGTGACGCGCGACAAGGTGAACCTGCTTGCCGGCTTCGTGCTGACGCCCAACGCGCTCGCCGCCGCCGAAGTATCGCGCGAGGCGCGGGTGCCGATGGTGATCATGAACGCCGCCACCTCGATCATCACCACCAGGTCGCCCTACATCGTCCGCGTCTCCTTCACCCTGCCGCAGGTGACGGTGCCGCTGGCGCAGTGGGCGGCCAGGCACGGCATCAAGCAGGTCTACATGATGACCAGCGACTATGCGCCGGGGCACGACGCGGCGGCGGCCTTCGAGAAGGCCTTCACCGCCGCCGGCGGGCAGATCGTCGGCAAGGTGGCGATGCCGCTCGCCAACCCGGATTTCGCCGCCTATGTGCAGAGGGCCGGCGACCTCAAGCCGCAGGCGGTCTTCCTCTTCGTCCCCGCCGGGCAGCAGCCGGTCGCGCTGATGAAGACCTTCGCCGAGCAGGGGCTGACGCGCTCCGGCCTCAAGATCCTGGCGACCGGCGACGTCACCGACGACGCGGTGCTGCAGTCCATGGGCGACGCCGCGCTCGGCATCATCACCAGCCACCATTATTCCTTCGTCCACGAATCGCCGGAGAACGACGCGTTCGTCACGCAATATGCCAAGGCCTTCGGCACCGAATCCCGCCCCGCCTTCAACGTCGTCGGCGGCTATGACGGCATGGCGGCGATCTATCAGGCGCTGACCGCGCTCAAGGGCGATGTCGGCGATCCCGACAAGGTGGTCGCCGCCTTCAAGGGCATGAGGATCGACAGCCCGCGCGGCCCGATCGTGATCGATCCCGCGACGCGCGACGTGGTGCAGACCGTCTATATCCGCCGCGTCGAGAAGGTGAACGGCCAGTTCGTCAATGTCGAGTTCGACAAGATCCCGAACGTCAGGGATCCGGGGAAGGAGAAGTAGGCGGCGGCAATCCCGGCACGACCGATCTGCAGCGACCCTAAGGCCGGTACGTGCACGTCTCGCCGATCGATTCCCGCTTGACCGTGATCCCCGCAAGCCCCGGGAGGTCGGGGGCGAGCGCGCGGTAGATCCATTCGGCGAGGCGCTCCAAGGTCGGCAGAGCGAGGCCGTCGATGTCGTTGAGCAGGCGATGGTCGAGCCGCTCGCGCAGCGTCTGGAGCCGCGCCTCGATGACGCCGAAATCGACGATCCAGCCCTGCTCGGGATCGGGCGT
>JASHTP010000239.1 GCA_030040495.1 Alphaproteobacteria bacterium | reverse complement strand
CCGTGATCGGGCCGGCGGTCAATTACGCGGCCCGGCTCGAGCGGCTCTGCGCCTCGCTCGACCGGCCGGTGCTGCTCTCGGCGACGCTCGCCGCCCTGCTGCCGCGCAGCGCGGTGGCGCCGCTCGGGCCGCACGCGCTCAAGGACGTCGAGACGCCGCAAATCGTCTATGTGCCCTCCGGCGGCTGACGCTGCGCCGGCCACACCCGTGCATTCAGCGGAAAAGCATTCCGCGGCGGCACGGCGCTCGCTATGCTCCAGGGAGATCGCCCCCTCGGCCCATATCCCCCTTGGAAGAATTCGCCACCCTGCCGCCGCCGACCGCCGATGCGCGCCTGCAGCTGCTTTATCGGCACTGGCTCGGCCTTCATCCCGCTCCCGGACTGCTCCCGGGCCGCCAGCATCTCGATCCGACGGCGCTGCCGACGGCGCTGCTGCCCTTCCTCTGGCTGGTCGACATCCAGCGCGCGCCGCTGCGCTTCCGTTACCGCCTGCTCGGCACCGAGCATGTGCGGGTGCTCGGCCGCGACCATACCGGGCATTGGATCGACGAGGCCCATCCGGAATTTCTCGGCTCGGCCGCCTATGGCCAATTCGTCGCTGCGGCGGAGCGCGGCGAGGTCGGCTATCGCAGCGGCCACACCGGGATCATCCTGCCGAAGGACTATCGGTCGATGGAACGCCTCATCCTGCCCCTGGCGCGCGACGGGCGGACCGTCGACATGCTGCTCGCCATCTCGGTCTATCACAAGGCGGTGGCGTGAGCCGCGGCGTCGACTTCGCCGACGCGCGCCCCGGGGCGGCTCAGGCCCGCTTCTTCGCCCGCTTCGCCGCCTCGCCGCTGCGCGCCAGGTAGCTGCGCAGATACTGCCCGGTATAGCTGACGGCGACGGCAGCGACCTCTTCGGGCGTGCCGGTCGCCACGACGCGGCCGCCGCCGGCGCCGCCTTCGGGACCGAGATCGACGATCCAGTCGGCGGTCTTGATGACCTCGAGATTGTGCTCGATCACCAGCACGGTGTTGCCCTGCTCGACCAGCGCGTGCAAGACGTCGAGGAGCTTCCTCACATCCTCGAAATGCAGGCCGGTGGTGGGCTCGTCGAGGATGTAGAGGGTGCGGCCGGTGGCGCGGCGCGACAGCTCCTTGGCGAGCTTGACCCGCTGCGCCTCGCCGCCCGACAAGGTGGTCGCCGGCTGGCCGATATGGATGTAGCCCAGTCCGACCCGCTGCAAGGTCGTCATCTTGTCGCGGATCGCCGGCACGGCGCGGAAGAACTCGGCGCCTTCCTCGACCATCATGTCGAGCACGTCGGCAATGCTCTTCCCCTTGAAGGTGATCTCGAGCGTCTCGCGGTTGTAGCGCTTGCCCTTGCAGACGTCGCACTGGACATAGACGTCGGCGAGGAAATGCATCTCGATCTTGATGACGCCGTCGCCCTCGCAGGCCTCGCAGCGACCGCCCTTGACGTTGAACGAGAAGCGGCCGGGCCCGTAGCCGCGCGCCTTGGCCTCGGGCAGTCCGGCGAACCAGTCGCGGATCGGCGTGAAGGCGCCGGTGTAGGTCGCGGGATTGGAGCGGGGCGTGCGCCCGATCGGCGACTGGTCGATGTCGACGATCTTGTCGAGATGCTCGGCGCCGTCGATGCGGTCATGCGCGCCGGCATGCTCGCGCGCCCCCATCAGCCGGCGCGCCAGCGCCTTGTAGAGCGTGTCGATGACCAGCGTCGACTTGCCGCCGCCCGAGACGCCGGTGACGCAAGCGAAGGTGCCGAGCGGCAGCTCAACGGTGATGTCGTGCAAATTGTTGGCGCGCGCGCCGACGATGCGCAGCGTTTGGCCGATATGGCCGCGCCGGCGCGTCGCCGGCACCTCGATGCGCCGGCGGCCGGTGAGATATTGGGCGGTGAGGCTGTCCGCGCTCTCCATCACCGCCTCGGGCTTGCCGGCGGCCACCACGTGCCCGCCATGGATCCCCGCCGCGGGCCCCATGTCGATGAGGTAGTCGGCGTTGCGGATGGCGTCTTCGTCATGCTCGACGACGATGACGGTGTTGCCGAGATCGCGAAGCCGCTTCAGGGTCTGCAGCAGCCGGTCGTTGTCGCGCTGATGCAGGCCGATCGACGGCTCGTCCAGCACATAGAGCACGCCGGTGAGGCCGGAGCCGATCTGCGAGGCCAGCCGGATGCGCTGGCTCTCGCCGCCCGAGAGCGTGCCCGCGGCGCGCGCCAGGGTGAGGTATTCGAGCCCGACATTGCGCAGGAATCCCAGGCGCTCGTTGATCTCCTTGAGGATCGGGCGGGCGATCTCGCGCTTGGTCGCCGAGAGGTCGCGCTCAAGCGTGCCGAACCACTCGGCCGCCGCCAGGATCGACATCTCCGCCACCTCGGAGATGTCGAGCTTGCGGAGCTTGACCGCCAGCGCCTCCGGCTTGAGCCGCTTGCCGCGGCAGGCTTCGCATTCCGTCGTGTTCTGGAAGCGGCCCAACTCCTCCTTGAGCCAGACGCTGTCGGTCTCCTTCCAGCGCCGCTCCATGTTGGGGATGACGCCCTCGAACGGCCGCGTCGTGGTGTAGGCGCGCAGCCCGTCGTCGTATTTCATGGCGATGGCGGCGCCGTCGGAGCCGAACAGGATGGCGTGCTGCACCTTCTCCGGCAGGTCCTTCCACGGCGCGTTGGTGCTGACCTTGTAGTGCCGCGCCAGGCTGTCGAGCGTCTGGGCGTAATATTGCGAGCTCGAATTGGCCCAGGGCGCGACCGCGCCTTCGCGCAGGCTCAGCCGCTCGTCCGGCACCACCAGCTCCGGGTCGAAGAAAAGCTTGGTGCCGAGTCCGTCGCAGGTGGGACAGGCGCCGAAGGGATTGTTGAAGGAGAAGAGCCGCGGCTCGATCTCCGGGATGGTGAAGCCCGAGACCGGGCAGGCGAACTTCGCCGAGAAGATGGTCTCTTCGCCGCTGTCGGCATTCTCGGCGACGGCGATGCCCTCGGCGAGGTCGAGCGCGGTCTCGAGCGAATCCGCCAGGCGGTTGCCCAGGCCCTCGCGCACCACGACGCGGTCGACGACGACGGAGATGTCGTGCTTCAGCTTCTTGTTGAGCGCCGGAACCGCGTCGATCTCCAGCATCTTGCCGTCGATCTTGACGCGCTGGAAGCCGCGCTTCTGCAGGTCGGCGAGCTCCTTCCGGTACTCGCCCTTGCGCCCGCGCACGATTGGCGCCAGCAGCAGGAGCCGCGTTCCTTCCTTCATCGCCATGACGCGGTCGACCATCTGCGAGATGGTCTGGCTCTCGATCGGGAGGCCGGTGGCGGGCGAGTAGGGGACGCCGATGCGGGCGAAGAGCAGGCGCATGTAGTCGTAGATCTCGGTCACCGTGCCCACGGTCGAGCGCGGGTTCTTCGAGGTCGTCTTCTGCTCGATCGAGATCGCCGGCGACAGGCCTTCGATAGAATCGACGTCCGGCTTCTGCATCAGCTCCAGGAACTGGCGGGCATAGGCCGAGAGGCTCTCGACATAGCGCCGCTGGCCTTCGGCGTAGATCGTGTCGAAGGCGAGCGAGGATTTGCCGGAGCCGGAAAGGCCGGTGATGACCACCAGGCTGTCGCGCGGCATCTCGACATCGATGTTCTTGAGATTGTGCTCGCGCGCGCCGCGAACCCTAATGTCTTGCATCGCCGGAAAAGGCACCAAGGAAGGATCAGCCACTATAGCGCCCGCGGACCGGAGCGCGCCACTCCGCCCGCCCGCCGGAGCGACGCCTGCTGCCGGAAACTGTCAGGATGGCGCGGCCGCAATTCAGCCGGCGCCGCCGCGCGGCGGCGCTTCGCGCGGCGTCACCAACAGCCGCCGCCGCTCGGCGCGGCGCAGCACCGCCATCTCGGCCGGCCTGCCGACGCGCTCTTCGGTCAAGAGCCGATGCAGCTCGTCGACCGTGCCGACGGGCTCGCCGGCGAAGCCGACGATGACGTCGCCGGAGAGCAGCCCCGCCTCGCGCGCGGCGCCGTCGCGGGCGGTCGCTTCAACGCGCACGCCGCCCTCGCGCGCCAGCTCGTGGAAGCGCACCACCCGGCGCGGCAGCAGGATGTTCTGGCCGGAAAGGCCGATATAGGAGCGCCGCACCCGCCCGTCGCGGATGAGCCGGGAGGCGACGAACTCGACCGTATTGGCCGAGATCGAGAAGCAGATGCCTTGCGCCGCGGCGATTATGGCGGTGTTGATGCCGACCACTTCGCCCGCGGAGCTCACCAACGGGCCGCCGGAATTGCCGGGATTGAGCGCGGCGTCGGTCTGGATGACACTGTCGATGAGCCGGCCAGAGCGCGCGCGCAGGCTGCGGCCGAGGGCGCTGACCACGCCCGCCGTCACCGTCGCCTGGAAGCCGAAGGGATTGCCGATGGCGATGACGAGCTGGCCGACGCGCAGTTTCCGTGCGTCGCCGAGGCGGGCAAAGGCAGGCGCCTCGCCGGCAAGCCGCAGCACCGCGAGGTCGGTGTCGGGGTCGTCGCCGACCAGGCTTGCCGCCATCGACCTGCCGTCGTCGAACGTCGCCTGGAGGCGCTTGCCGCCGGCGACGACGTGGCTGTTGGTGAGGACATAGCCGTCCGGCGTGAAGACCACGCCGGAGCCGGCGCCGCCGCGGCCGCTGGCGGCCTCGACCTGGAGGTGCAGCACCGCCGGCCCGACGCTCTCCGCCGCGCCGATGACGGCGCGGGAATAGGCGTCGAGCAGACCGGCCTCACCGGCGGGGAGGGCGGCGGAGCTGTTGCGTTCGTTCTCTTTATGTTCTAGGATGCTGATGGGCGAGAAGGCATTCATGGGAGCCTGTCCGGCGGCATCGCCGCCTTGGTGGGAGGCTTAGATGGGCATTCGGCGCGCTGGCGCCTAGCCCGTCCTCATTGCGTCGCGCCGACCCGCGGCTAAGATGGCGCGAGCCGGCGCGCCAGAGCCGTCTTGCTCGTGCTCAATCAAACCCGAAGGCAGGCATCATGGCCGGAAGCGTCAACAAGGTGATCCTCATCGGCAATCTCGGGCGCGATCCCGAGATCCGCACCACCCAGGACGGGACCCGCATCGCCAATCTCTCGGTGGCGACCTCGGAGAGCTGGCGCGACAAGGCGACGGGCGAGCGCAAGGAGCGCACCGAGTGGCACCGGGTGGTCATCTTCAACGACCGGCTCGTCGACGTCGTCGAGAAATATCTGAAGAAAGGCGCTAAGGTCTATCTCGAGGGCGCCTTGCAGACTCGCAAATGGACCGACAATTCCGGCCAGGAACGCTACACCACGGAAGTGGTGCTGCAGCGCTACCGCGGCGAGCTCACCATGCTCGACGGCCGCGGCGGCGGGGGCGGCGGCGGCGGCGAGAGCTATGCCGAGGAGGTTCCGGCCGAGGACTACGCCACCGCCGGCGGCGGGCGCGGCGGCGGCGCGCCCCGCGCCGAGCGTCGCGCCCCCGTGCAGGAGCTCGACGACGAGATTCCGTTCTAGGGCAAACCCGCCAACGCGCATTCGTCGCTGCTGTCCCGATGTTTCCCGAGCGCCTCACCGAAGGCTACCGCACCTTTCAGCGCGGCCGCTTCGCCGGCGAGCGCTCGCGCTACGAAATGCTGGCCGAGGCCGGGCAACGGCCGGAGGTGATGATCATCGGCTGCGTCGATTCCCGCGTGTCGCCGGAGGTCATCTTCGACGCTGCGCCGGGCGAGCTGCTGGTGGTGCGCAACGTCGCCAACATCGTGCCGCCCTACGAGCCGGACCGTCTCTCGCAGCACGGCACCAGCGCGGCGCTCGAATTCGGCGTGCAGGCGCTCCGGGTCAGGCACATCGTCGTCCTCGGCCACGCCCATTGCGGCGGCATCCGCGCCTTTGCCGACGAGCAGGAGCCGCTGTCGCCGGGCGATTTCATCGGCCGCTGGATGGCGCAGATCGCGCCGGCGGCGGCGAGCTTGGGCCCACGTCCCCAGGGCGACGCCGCCGACTATCTGCGCCGCCTCGAATTCGCCTCGGTCGAGCTCAGCCTCAGGAACCTGATGACCTTCCCCTGCATCCGCATCCTGGTGGAGCGCGGCAAGCTCGCGCTGCACGGCGCCTATTTCGGCATCGCCGCCGGCCGCCTCCTGGTGCGCGATCCCGACACCGGACGCTTCGAGCCCCTGACATAGGGCGTCGCCGGCGCCGTGCGGGCTTGCGCGGTTGCAGGGCAAGCGCTGGCGCGCGCCTCGGACAACCGCGCGCCGCCGCTAGCTTTCCAACAAATCCGTCATCGCGCGCTCGAGGTGGCGGACGCTGTTGCAGACGCCGGCGTAATGGCAATAGGGGCGGTAGCGCAGCATGTCGCTGTCGCCGGAGCCCCACAGGGCGTCCGGCTCGGGGTTGAGCCAGATCAGCCGCTTGCAGCGCTTGGAGAGGGCTTCGAGGATGTCGGTGCGCGGGTTGGTGTAGTTGCCGCGACCGTCGCCCATGATGATGACGCTGGTCTGGTGGTCGACGAGATCGAGCCAGCCGCTTTCGAAATTCTCGAGCGAGCCGCCATAGTCGCTGGAGCCGTAGCCGACTTCGCGCAGGATCGCGGCGATCGCCGGCTCGATGTCGTTGCGCTCGAGGATGTCGCTGACCTCGACGAGGCGGTCCGAGAAGGCGAAGGCGCGCAACCCCGCCATCACCTCGTGCATGCTGTAGAGGAAGAGCAGCAGGAAACGCGCCACCGCGGCCACCGAGCCGCTCACGTCGCAGATGGCCATCACCTTAGGCCGCTCGATCTTCTGCCGCTTCCAGCTGGTGCGGAACAGCATGCCGTCGGTCGCCATGTTCTGGCGCAGCGTACGGCGGAGATCGAGCTGGCCGCGGCGCGCGCGGCGCCGGGTGCGCGCGTGGCGCGTCGCCAGCCGCTTCGCCAGGGTCCGCACGATCGCATGCATGCGCTGGAAGTCGCTGCGGTCGAGATTGGTGAGCTTGACGCTGCTGAGGAACTCCTCGCGCATCGCCTGCGTCTTGCCGGCGGCGTAGACGGCGAGCTGGCGCTTGACGAAGTCGCGCACGCCCTCGCCGAGCAGCTTCCGCCGCCGGTCGAGCACGTCGGCGCGCGCCGAAGCCGCCGGCGTCGCCTGCCGGCGCAGCGCATCGATCTCGCGGTCGAGCGCCTCGAGCCCCATCTCGGCGAGGATGCGCCGTCCATAGACGTTGGCCTGGGTGAAGAAGCTGATCCCGGAGATGCCGGCGACATTCGCCGCCTGTTCCATCGCCGCGGCGAGCGCACCGCCATCGCCTTCGAGCAGCATGCGGCCAAGCGCCGAGGCCTCCCCGTCGGCGGATTGGGCGGGCGGCGGCGCGGCCTCGGCGTCGCCAAGCTCGAGAGCGTCGCGGGCGAAGAAGAGATCGAAGCATTCGGCGAAGAGCGCCTTTTCCGGCAGCGTCTTCGCCAGCACCAGGCCGAGCGCGTCCTTGAGGGCCTCGCGGTCGGCGAAGCCGGTGACCGCGACGGCGTTGAAGGCGTCGATGCTCTCCGCCACCGAGACGCGCACGCCAGCGTCGCGCAGCGCCTGGAAGAAGCGGAGAAGCGGCGCCTGCATGCTCCGCGCCCGCCCTAAGCCGCGTCGCCCGCGGCGTGGCGCGCCTGGTAGGTGAGCGCCGGAATCTTGTTTTCGACCGCCTTCACGTCCGCCTCGAACTTGAGCAGCACGTTGAGCGTCTCGCGCACCGTCTCGCTCTCGAGATGATCGGCGTGGAGGAGCAGCAGCACCCGCGCCCAGTCGATGGTCTCGCTCACCGAAGGCAGCTTGCGCAGATCCTGGGCGCGGAGCTGCTGGATCAGCGCCACGATCTGGCGCCGCAGGCTGGCGGAGACGCCCGGCACCTTGACCTCGATGATGCGCTCCTCGAGCGCCGGCTCCGGGAAGCCGATATGGAGATGGAGGCAGCGCCGCTTGAGCGCGTCGCCGAGATCGCGCGCATTGTTGCTGGTGAGCACGACGAAGGGCGGCACCGGCGCGCGGATGGTGCCGATCTCGGGCACCGTCACCTGGTAGTCCGAGAGAATCTCGAGCAGGAAGGCCTCGAACTCCTGATCGGACTTGTCGACCTCGTCGACCAGCAGGACCGCGCCCGCGGGCTGCTGCAGCGCGCGCAGCAGCGGCCGCGGCTCCAGGAACTGCTCGGAGAAGAAGATGTCGCCGGCGCCATGCAGGCGCTTCAGCGCGCCGCTCAGGCTTTTGACGCCGTTCAGCTCCTCGCCCAGCTTGTCCTTGAGGATCTGGGTGTAGAGCAGCTGCTTGGCATATTTCCATTCATAGAGCGCCTTCGCCTCGTCGAGCCCCTCGTAGCACTGCATGCGGATAAGCGGCAGGTCGAGGAAGGCGGCGGTGGCCTTCGCGAGCTCGGTCTTGCCGACGCCCGCCGGTCCCTCCACCAGGATCGGCTTCTGCAGGTGCTGCGCCAGGAAGACGGCGGTGGCGATCTGGCGGCTGCAGATATAGCCGGCCCTGGCGAGGCCGGCGATCACTGCATCGATCGCGCCGCGGGTCTGTTGGTCGAGGTCGTTCATGCGCTCACAGCATCCGGTTCGAGGAGAGAAAGCCCAAGGCGGGATTGGCGCGCGAGGCGAGGGACGCGGGCGATGTCGAGCGATTTGACGATGTCGCGCAGCAGCGCCGATGCCGCCGGGCTCCAGGAGAAGCCCAGGCGCCGGCGCAGCGCTTCCAGCCGCTCGACCATGGCCTGGACCATCAGGCGGAAGCCGATCACGCCCGCGACGGTGGCGCCGGACTCGGCGCCATCGTCCAGCGCCTCGGCGAGGCCGAACGCCACCATGGCGAGCGCCGCGCCGAGACCGGCGAGGGCGCCGAGCTCGGCCGCGGCCGCGTCGCGCGCATCGCCCTGCAGCGCCGCCGCCGGTTCCGCCGCGCGCTCGAGCAGATGATGCAGCGCGCCCACCAGCGTGCCGCAGCCGAGGGCATCCTCGAGGTCGCGGAACGGGATCGACAAGGCGGCGAAAGCCCCGCCTTCCGCGCCGATCAGCGCGTCCGCCGCCACGACACAGCCGGCAAGCTTCAGGCTGCAATGCGGCGAAGGGCGAAGGAAATCCACCTCCGGCCCGGCGACCAGCTCGAGCCCCGGCGCATCGCGCGGCACGAGGAAGGCGGAAAAACGCTTGCGCCCGGCTTCGACCGTGCTCACCGCCAGGACGATGAAGGCGGCGGCGATGGGCCCGTTGGTGACGTAGGCCTTGTCGCCGTCGAGGCGCCAGCCGGCGCCGAGCCGCACGGCGGTGCTGGCGAGACGCTTCGGATGGGCGCCCGCGCCGGGCTCGGAGATGGCGATGGCGAGCGTCGCCGCGCCGCTGGCCAGAAGCGGCAGCCAGCGCGCCTGCTGCGCCGGGCTGCCGAAGCGTTGCAGGAAGAAGCGGCCGGTGAGGCAATGGCCGAGCCAGGAGCCGGCAAGGCCGAGATTGCCGCCCTCGCGCGCCAACGCCTCGCCGCAGCGGCTGAGCCGGCGGAAGCCGCCGCCGGCGCCGCCGAAGCGCTCCGGCGCGGCGATGGCGAAGAGGCCCGCCGCCCCGAGCGCCGCCCAGAGATCGTGCGGGAACGGGCCCGGGCGCCACAGCGCGTCGCGCCGCGTCGCCACCTGGCGCGCGGCGACCTCCGCCATCCGCTCGACGAAGCTGTCATCCCCCTGGATCATCGCGGCTCCTTAGCACGCCCATCCGGCTTTTGCAGCGGCGCGCGGCGGCAGGCCTGCCCTGCGCCCACGCCGTGGCCTCAGCGGGTCGTCCCCCTGCTTTGCAGCACTTGGCGCACCTTGGCGCCGAGGTTAGCCGCGGTGAAGGGCTTGACGATGAGCTCAACCCCGGGGTCGAGCCGGCCCTGATGGACGATGGCATTGCGGGCGTAGCCGGTGGTGAACAGCACCGCGAGATCGGGCCGCCGGCGCTGCGCCTCGTCGGCGAGTTGCCTGCCGTTGAATCCGCCCGGCAGCCCGACATCGGTGAAGAGCAGGCGGATCTCCGGCTCCTCCTCAATCAGGCGCAGCGCCGCCGGGCCGGCCGGCGCCTCGATCACGCGATAGCCGAGGCTGCGCAGGATCTCGGCGCTGTAGCTGCGCACGTCGGGATCGTCCTCGACCACGAGGATGGTCTCGCCGGCCGCGCTCGCCGGCGGCAGCGCGGGCTCAGCGGCGAGGTCGCCCTCCGGCTCGGCGGCGAGCCGGGGCAGGTAGAGCTTCACCGTCGTGCCCTCGCCGGGCTCGCTGTAGATCTTGACGTGGCCACCCGACTGCTTGACGAAGCCGTAGACCTGCGGCAGGCCGAGCCCGGTGCCCTGGCCGACCTCCTTCGTGGTGAAGAACGGCTCGAAGGCGCGTTCCGCCACTTCCTTCGACATGCCGGTGCCGGTGTCGGAGACGGCGATCAGCACATATTGGCCGGGACGCACATCCTCGTGCGCCGCGGCATAGTTTTCGTCGAGCAGGCCGTTGGCGGTCTCGAGGGTGAGCCTGCCTCCGGCCGGCATGGCGTCGCGGGCGTTGACCGCGAGGTTGAGCAGCGCGTTTTCGAGCTGGTTGGGATCGGCGAGCGTGCGCCAGAGGCCGCTGGCGAGCACCGTCTCGATGACGATGCCTTCGCCAAGCGAGCGGCGGAGCAGGTCGGACACGCCGGCGACCAGCCGGTTGACGTCGATGGGCTTGGGCTCGAGCGGCTGGCGGCGGGCGAAGGCGAGGAGCCGGTGGGTGAGGGTCGCGGCGCGGTCGGCGGCGCGCGTGATCGCCCCGACCATGCGCTGCGCCTCCGGGCTGTCGGGCAGATGGCGCTGCAGATTGTCGAGATTGCCCAGGATCACGGTGAGCAGATTATTGAAGTCGTGGGCGACGCCGCCGGTGAGCTGGCCGATCGCCTCCATCTTCTGCGCCTGGCGCAACTGCTCCTCGATCTCCCGCCGCTCGGTCGTATCGCGCAGGAAGGCAAAGCCGCCGACGATGCTGCGGTCGGGCGCGTAGAGCGGCGCGTAGTCGGCGTCGTAGAAGCCGCTCTTGCCCGTGTCGGCGAAGCGGTATGGCCGGTCGCGCACGCTGGTGCGGCGGCCTTCGAGGGTCGAGCGCCAGGTGGCCTCGACCGGCGTGCCGACGAGGTCGGGGCGCATCTCGAAGAAGCTGCGCCCGAGCACGTGCCGGCGCGGAATGCCCGACATCGCCTCCATCGCCGGATTCCAGGCGATGTAGCGCATCTCCTTGTCGAAGCCGATGATGCCCAGCGGGCCGCTTTCGATCAGAAGCTCCGACAGCTGGCGCTCGCGTCGCGCCGCCTCTTCGGCGCGTTTGCGCGCCGTGACGTCAATTACCGTGACGATGTTGCGGATGAAATTGCCCTGCGCGTCGCGCTCGACGTAGGCCGAGACGAGCGCGTCGAATACTTCGCCGGACTTCTTGACGAACTGCCGCTCGGCGTCGTGCAGGACCCCGGATTCGATCAGCTGCCGCCAGCGCACATCATGCAGCGCGCCACTGCCGCCCTGGTGGAATTCCGCGATCTTCCGCCCGATCACCTCGTCGCGCACATAACCGAAGAGGTCGAGCCAGGGCTCGTTGATGTCGACGATGCAGCGCAGAGCGTCGACCGAGTGCATCGGCACCGGGGCCTTGCGGAAGAGCGCGCGCTGGCCCTCCTCGCTCGCGCGCAGCCGCTGATTGGCCTCGGCAAGCTCGCGCGTGCGCTCGCCGACGCGTCGCTCGAGATCGTCATTGACGCGGCGCAGCGCCTCCTGCGCCTGGCGCATGTCGTCGATGTCGATCGCCGTGCCGAGCCAGGCGACGGTCTTGCCGTCGCGGCGCAGCGGCGAGTTGCGGATGACGTGCCAGCGATAGACGCCGTCGCGGCGGCGGATCCGGGACTCGACGACGTACTCGCGATCGTAGAAGACGCCCTCGAGCCGCGCCTTGAGCAGCTTCTCCCGGTCCTCGGGATGCTGCAGCGCCGTGCGCGCGGCGGGGTCGCGGCCGACCTCGTCGCCGACATAGTCGATGAAGAACCGGTTGTAGTATTCGGCGATGCCGTCGTTGCGGATGACGAAGGCGATCTGCGGCAGCGCCTCGAGCATGGCGCGGAAGCGCTCCTTGCTGTCGGCGAGCGCCGTTTCGCGGCGCTTGTGCTCGGTAATGTCGAGCGTGACGCCGATCATGCGCACCGGCCGGCCAGTCTCGTCGAAGAGCGTGCGGCCGCGCGCCGCGACCCAGCGCTCCTCCGGCCCGGGCTCGGCAACGCGGTACTCGACCGCGTATTCGCCGCCGGCTGCGGGATCGTGCGAGCGGCGATAGGCCGCGGCGACGCGCTCGCGGTCGTCGGGATGGACGGAGGCGATGAGCGTGTCGTAGCTCGGCTTGACTTCGGACGGAACGCCCATCACCGCCTTCGCCTGGTCGGTCCAGCTGCGCTCGCCGCTGCGCATGTCGTAGTCCCAGATGCCGAAGCCGGCGGCCTCCATGGCGAGGCGCAGATGCTCGCTGCTCCGGCGCTGCGCCTCGAGCGCCGCTTTGCGCTCGTCGATGTCCTGCCAGTAGATGCCGGTGATGCCGCCCGCCATCGGGCAGACGCGCAGCTGCACCCAGCGCCGCGTCACCGGCGACAGGGTCTCGAACTCGACCGTTTCGCCCGCCGCCGCCGCCTGACGCAGCTGCCGCTCGACCGCGGTGCCGGTCAGCTGCGGCAGGCATTGCCAGAGCTCGTGGCCGATGAGCGCCTCGGGCACGTCCCGGCACAGCGCCGCCGCCGGGCGATTGACGTGAACGAGGCGCCAATCGGCGTCGACGGCACAGAAGGCGTCCGCGATGCCCTCCAGCACCTCCTGGGCGCGGCCGGGGAAGCCGCTCGCGGCGGAAAACGGGATTCCCGCCCGGCGACGGCTAGGCGGAAAGGTCCTGCGGCCTCGATTACGCGTTGCCATGGGTCGCCGCGATTGTCGCGCATGCGCAGCCGGCCTGCCAAGGGGCGGTGCCGCGCGCCCCGCGCATGGCAGGCGAGGCCGGCGCCCGCGCGGTCGCGCGCTCCCGGCCTTGCCGGAGGCGGCTCGCCGCGGGGCCCCGAGCGGGCTGGCGGCGACTCAGGCCGCGGCCCTATGCCGCGGCGCAGCGCAAAGGCCATGGAAATGGCCTCGCCAAGTCGCCCCGGAAGATTGCAGAACAACGTGAATAACTCCACACAGATCACGGAATCAACGTGCTTTTTCCTGTGCGCACCCCTGCCGGTTTCGCGCCCAGATTCGGGGCTGCCGGCGTTGTTCGGGAGGGCGAGATAAGCTAAGCTTCCTGGCGCCCGAACGCTGGCGCTTGG
Source organism: Alphaproteobacteria bacterium (assembly GCA_030040495.1). Classification (GTDB taxonomy): domain Bacteria; phylum Pseudomonadota; class Alphaproteobacteria; order ATCC43930; family CGMCC-115725; genus DAHUYF01. Next base: position 8,764 of record JASHTP010000239.1, on the reverse strand, counting down.
CGCCGGCGTTTGTTTTGCGCGCCCGTCACATCGGAACCTGGATTTGACCGCTTCTCCGACCTCTCCGCCGCCGCTCGATATTTCGCCGATCTCCATCGAAGAGGAGATGCGGCGCTCCTATCTCGACTACGCCATGAGCGTGATCGTGGCGCGGGCGCTGCCCGACGTTCGCGACGGGCTGAAGCCGGTGCATCGCCGCATCCTCTACGTGATGAAGGAGAACGGCTACGACTGGAACCGGCCGTTCCGCAAGTCGGCGGCGGTGGTCGGCGACGTCATGGGCCAGTACCACCCGCACGGCAACGACGCGATCTACGAGGCGATGGTGCGCATGGCTCAGGATTTCGCCATGCGCGTCCCCTTCGTCGACGGGCAGGGCAATTACGGCTCGATGGACGGCGATCCGCCGGCGGCGATGCGTTACACCGAGGCGCGGCTCGCCCGCGCCTCCGACCCGCTGCTCAACGACATCGACAAGGACACCGTCGAGTTCCAGCCGAACTATGACGGCACGCGCCAGGAGCCGACGGTGCTGCCGGCGCGCTTTCCCAACATCCTGGTCAATGGCGGCAGCGGCATCGCCGTCGGCATGGCGACCAACATCCCGACGCACAATCTGGGCGAGGTGCTCGACGCCTGCGTCGCCTACGTCGACAATCCCGACATCACCGCCGACGAGCTGATGGCGCTCGTGCCGGGCCCGGACTTCCCGACCGGCGGCATTATCGTCGGGCGCATGGGCATCCACGCCGCCTACAAGCTCGGCCGCGGCTCCGTCGTGCTGCGCGGAAAGTGCCATGTCGAGGAGATCCGCAAGGAGCGCGAGGCGATCGTCATCACCGAGGTGCCCTATCAGGTCAACAAGGCGCGCATGGTCGAGCGCATCGCGGAATGCGTGCGCGAGAAGCTGATCGAGGGCATCGCCGATCTGCGCGACGAGAGCGACCGCGACGGGGTGCGCGTCGTCGTCGAGCTGAAGCGCGACGCCGCGGCGGAGATCGTACTCAATCAGCTCTACCGCCATACGCCGCTGCAGACCAGCTTCGGCGTCAACATGCTGGCGCTGAATGGCGGCCGGCCCGAGCTGATGTCGCTGCGCGACATCATCGCCGCGTTCGTGCGCTTTCGCGAGGAAGTCGTCACCAGGCGCACCGTCTTCCTGCTCGGCAAGGCGCGCGAGCGTGCCCATCTGCTCCTCGGCCTCGCCGTCGCGGTCGCCAACATCGACGCGATGATCGAGCTCATCCGCAAGGCGCCGGACCCGGCGGCGGCGCGCGCGGCGATGACCGCCCGTACCTGGCCGGCGGCCGGCGTGGCACCGCTCATCGCGCTCATCGAGGAGGCGGGCCACGGCGGCATGCAGGCGGACGGCTCCTATCGCCTCTCCGACGAGCAGGCGAAGGCGATCCTCGACCTGCGGCTGCAGCGCCTCACCGCGCTCGAGCGCGACAAGATCGCCGGCGAGCTCGACGAGATCGTCGCCGAGATCAAGGGCTATCTCGAGATCCTGGGCTCGCGCGCGCGCCTCCTCGAGGTGCTGCGCCAGGAGTTCCGCGAGGTCAAGGAGGCGTTCGCGACGCCGCGCAAGACGATCATCGAGGATGTCGAGTTCGAGGCCGACATCGAGGAGCTGATCCAGCGCGAGAACATGGTGGTGACGGTAAGCCACGCCGGCTACATCAAGCGCGTGCCGCTCTCCACATACCGCGCGCAGCGCCGCGGCGGCCGCGGCCGCACCGGCATGGCGGTGCGTGAGGAGGATTTCGTCAGCCAAGTCTTCGTCGCTTCGACGCACGCCTCGGTGCTGTTCTTCGCCGCAACCGGCCGCGTCTACAAGCTCAAGGTCTACAAGCTGCCGCTCGGCACGCCGCAGTCGCGCGGCAAGGCCTTCGTCAACCTGCTGCCCAACCTGGCGCCGGGCGAGGGCATCTCCACCGTGCTGCCGCTGCCCGAGGACGAGGCTTCCTGGGACAAGTACACCGCCGTCTTCGCCACGCGAAAAGGCAATGTCCGGCGCAACGCGCTCAGCGACTTCGCCAACGTCTTCGCCGCCGGCAAGATCGCGATGAAATTCGAAGGCGAGGACGCCGACGACCGGCTCATCGCCGTCGCCGTCTGCGGCGCCGACGACGACATCCTGCTCGCGAGCCGCAACGGCCGCGCCATCCGCTTCCCGGCGCGCGACGTCCGCGTCTTCACCGGCCGCACCTCGGTCGGCGTGCGCGGCATCAAGCTCGCCGAGGGCGACGCGGTGATCTCGCTTTCGATCCTGCGCCACGAGGAGGTGGACTCGCCGACGCGCACCGCCTTCCTTCGGCTGTCGACGCAGCGCCGGCGCGGCGCCGGCGAGGAGGTCGAGGCGATCGAGCCCGCCGAGCCCGAGGAGGGCGAGGGCGAGAACGGCGCCGACGCCGAAATTACCGAGGAGCAGTTCGCGGCGCTGGCGGCGCGCGAGGAGCTGCTACTGTCGATCACGGAGAAGGGCTTCGGCGTGCGCAGCTCGGCCTACGACTACCGCATCACCGGACGCGGCGGCCAGGGCATCGAGAACATGAATCTCGCCCGGCGCCAGGACGCCATCGTCGCCGTCTTCCCGGTGGGGACGCGCGACCAGATCATGCTGGTGACAAACACCGGCATGGTGATTCGCGTGCCAATCGAGGGTATACCGATCAAACGCCGCCGCAGCGGCGGCGTGACGGTGTTCAAGGTCGAAGAGGGCGAGCGCGTCGTCTCGGTCGCGCATCTCGCCGATGCCGGGGAGAACGGCGAGAACGGGGCGGCCGAGGAGACGGAGGGGAGCACCGCATGAGGAACGAACGCATCGGGTTCTATCCCGGCACCTTCGACCCCATTACCAACGGCCACACCGACATCATCCTGCGCGCCACCAAGATCGTCGACCGGCTGGTGGTGGGGGTCGCGCGCAACATCGGCAAGGGCCCGCTTTTCTCGACCGAGGAGCGCCTCGACATCGTGCGCGAGGAGATTGCCAACATCCCCGACCCTACGACCCGGGACCGCGTCGAGGTCAAGGCCTATGACACGCTGACCATGCACTTCGCCATGGAGCAGGGCGCCTCGGTGATCGTACGCGGCCTGCGCGCGGTCTCGGATTTCGAGTACGAGTTCCAGATGGCCGGCATGAACAACCGCCTCAATCCCAACATCGAGACGGTGTTCCTCATGGCCAACGACAAGTACCAATTCATCGCCTCGCGCTTCGTCAAAGAGATCGCCCAGCTCGGCGGCGACGTGACGCCCTTCGTCAGCGCGCGCGTGGCGCAGCACATCGCCCGCCGCATCGGCCGCGACAACGGCAAGCGAGCGGCGAAGAGATGAAGGAAGCCGTCAGCTCCCAACCATCAGCTTTCAGCTGAAAGCTGACGGCCGATGGCTGACGGCTTCATCGTCCTCTTCAAAGGCCATTCGCACTATGACAGCGTCAACGGCATGGTCGACCAGCTCGCCGCGTCCTTCGCGCGCGCCGGCGCGGCGAGCCGCGTGCTGGACACGCGCGCGGCCGACTGCGTCGCCCAGGCGGTGGCCCTCGTCCGCAGCGGCGCCGTCCGCCTGTTCGTCAGCCTGAACGGCTACGGCATCCCCGACCAGGGCGCGGGGTTCTATGCCGAAAGCACCGCGCCGGTGCTGATCTATTTCGTCGATCACCCGGCCTATCACTATCCGCGCATTCGCGCGCCCCTGCCGCGACTCGTCGTCACCTTCCCGACGGCGCATCACGTCGATTTCTGCCGCCGTTTCATCCGCGACGACATCGCGCTCCATCACCTGCCGCACGCGACCGCGGCGGCCGAGCCGGCGCCCTGGGCGGGGCGCGAGATCGCGCTCTTCCTCAGCGCTTCGCTGCTGAGCGATCCCGCGCCCTTCCGCGCCGATTGGCGCCGGCACGGGCCCGAGGTCGCCGCCCGGCTCGACGCCATGGTCGAGGCGCATGACGCGGCGCCGACCCGGCCGCTGCACGAGACCGTGCTCGCCGTGCTCGGCGCGGACGCCGCGCCGATCGAGATGCTCGCTTCCTATCTGGTCACCGTCGACACCTATCTGCGCAGCCGGGTCAAGCTCGAGCTGGCGCAGGCACTGGCCCATCTGCCGCTGACGGTGTGCGGCGACGGCTGGGCGCGGCTCGCCGAGGCCGGCACGCGCGCCACCATGCTGCCGGCGATGCCGGCGGCGGCGGCGATTGCGGCGATGCGGAAGAGCCGCATCGTGCTCAATCCGCTGCCGCCCTATTACGAATCGCACGAGCGGCCGCTCCAGGCGATGGCCAACGGCGCGGCGGCGGCGAACGGTCCCAGCGGCTTCATGGCGGAAGCTTTTCCTGGCGGTTTCCTGGATCTCCCCGCCGAGCCTCGCGGCGCGGCCGCCGCGCTCGAAGCCGCGCTCGCCGACGAGGAGCGGCTCCAGGCCATCGCCGCCACCGGCCATGCCCAATGCCTTGCCGGGCATCTCTGGGATCACCGCGCCGCGGCGATCCTGCGGCTCGCGGGGGTCTAAGGCCGCTAGGCGGCCTTCATCAGGATGTTCTGCTCGCGCTCGAGCACCTTGCGCACGGCCGGACGCTCGATCATGCGGTGCTTCCAGGCGGTGTAGTTGGCGAGTTCCTTGACCGGCAGCTCGATGCGCTTGCCCCAGCCATAGAAGACCAGGGCGTAGGGATCGCAGGCGGTGAACTGCTCGCCCTGCATCCAGCTCTTGCCGGCGACCAGCCCGTCGATCTCCTGCAACGCCGCCCAGAAATTCGCCTTGCCGGCCTCCTTGACCGCGGGGAAGGCGTTCGAATCCGTGCAGAAGCGCTCCGGGCGGAAGATGTGGGTGAAGGAGGGGTGCACCCAGTTGGACAGCCAAGCCATCATCGAGATGCAGCGCGCCGCGGCCGCCGGGTCCTGCGGGATCAGGCCCTTCTCCGGGAAGCGCAGGCCGAGATAGGTCAGGATCGCCGTGTTCTCGGTCAGCACGCTGCCATCCTCGAGGCGCAGCGCCGGCACCTTGCCGCGCGGATTGATCTTGAGGTACTCGGGGCTGCGCTGCTCGCCCTTGGCCAGCGCCACTGGCTTCAGCTCGAACGCGGCCCCGCTTTCCTCGAGGCCGATATGGGACGCCATCGAGCAGGCGCCGGGGCTAAAGAACAGCGTCAGCATGGCTGTCCTCCTTCTGAATGTTCCTAAGCCGCACGGATTGTGCCCAGTCGCGCCGGCACTGTCCATGGCCTGGCCGAGTTCGCATCCCGAGTGGCCGCCCTTCTGCTAGACTGCGTCCCGGCACCGCTCTTCGGACAGCATCTTCCCGTCGCCAATCGCCCGCGTCGATCGGCGGCGCCTTTTGCCGCGCGGCACCCGTTCCCGCAGGGCGGTTCGCCATCTCGCAACACTGGGAGGAACGCCATGACCACCTACGTCATGCTGGTGAAATGGACCGAGCAGGGGATGCGCCAAGTCAAGGATTCGCCCAAGCGCCTCGATTCCGCCAAGAAAGCGTTGCAGGAGATGGGCGGCGCGTTCAAATCCTTTTTCATGACCATGGGCGACTACGATCTCGTCGCCGTCTACGAAGCGCCCGACGACGCCATCGCCGCCCGCTTCACCCTGATTCTCGGCATGCTCGGCAATGTCCGGACGACGACGCTGAAGGCGTTCCCCGAGGCCGCCTATCGCGAGATCGTCAACTCGCTGCGCTGAGCCGGAAGGCCCTGGGGCTCGCTGTCGAGCCACACCTCGGCCAGATCCTGGTCGAGATAGTGGCTCGGCGTGAGATGCCAGCCTTTCATCGCCGCCGAGGCGGCGACGATGCGGTTCCACCACAGGAACGGCACCGCATAGGCCTCGGTGAGCGCATGGCGCTCGAATTCGCGCACGATGCGCGCACGCTGGCGCGGATCGGTGGTCACCGCTTGGCCGACATAGAGGCTGTCGAGGAAGCGGTCGGTCGAGCCGGAGTAGTTGCTCGGCGACAGGTCGCTCGAGACGTATTTGGCGAGTTGCAAGGTCGGATCGTCGAAGTAATCGCCGCCGAAATCGATCGCCACCTCGAACGCGTGCTTCTCCAGCGCGCCTTCCCAGCCCTTGGTGTCGAGCCTCACCTGGTTGACGGTGACGCCGATCGCCTTCCAGGATTGGATGAGATCGTCGGCGGCGGGCGTATAGGGCATGGCGATGTCGCGGTTGGTGAGGGTGAAGGCGAGGTGGCTTTGTCCCGCCGCGGCGAGGAGCCGTTTCGCCTCGGCGCGCGACGCTTCGATGTCGCGCCAGAAGCCGGGGATGTCGGTTAGCTCGGTCTCCGGGGTCGCCATGGCGTAGCCCGGCCGCATGATGCCGCCGACGAATTTGAGGAAGGTGGTGCCCTGCAGGCTTTCGGCCGCGTGCCAGCGGTCGATGGCGAGCGACAGCGCGCGCCGCACGCGGGCGTCGTCGAAGGGCGGATGCTTGGTGTTGAACACCACCATGAGATTGACCAGCCACGGCGTCTCGCCGATGTAGATTTTGTCGCCCATGGCGGCGACAAGCTGATCGCGCTCGGCCGGGGTCACGCTGCGGAACTCGGCCTGGAGGCTGCCATTCTCGAGGCCCTGCACCACCTTGGCCCCGGCGACGAAATGCGCGACGTAGCCGCCGAGATAGGGTCGGCCCGGCAGGAAATATCGGTCGAAGCGTTTGCCGGTCCAGTGGTCGCCCTTGACATGCTCGACGAAGGTGAAGGGGCCGCTGCCGAGGATGTGCGTCGCCGGGAAGAGCGGATCCTCCTTGAGCTTGGCCGCGCTGTATATGCAGTTCCAGGGCGAGGCGAAATTGGCCAGCATCGCCGCCTCCGGCCAGCGCAGATGGAACACCACGGTGCGCGCGTCGGGCGTGTCGATCTCGTCGATCGCCGAGTAATAGACCTGGCGCGCCGAGACGACGCCTTCGGGCGGATGGACGATGCGCTCGTAGCTCGCCTTGACGTCGGCCGAGGTGAGGGGGCTGCCGTCATGGAACAGCACGTTCGGCCGGAGCTTGAAGGCGTAGGTGCGCCGGTCGGCCGAGACGCTCCAGCTCTCCGCCAGGTCGCCCTTCACCTGCGGGTACTCGGCACCGTCGAACTTGAGCAGGGTCGAGTAGTGCGGCGCCACGGGATGGAGAAAGGCGAAGGAGACGTTGGAATGGCAATCGTAATTGCCGGGCTCGGCGTCGACGGCGAATTGGAGCACGCCGCCGCGCCGCGGCTGCGGGTCGGCGGCGGCAGCCGCGCCGGTCAGCGCGATGAGCGCTGCGGCAGCCGCGGCGAGGCGCAAGCCCGGCCACAGGAACTCGGCCGGTCGCGAACGACGGAAGAGATGGCGCTTGGGCACCGGACGTCTCCTCGGGATGAAGCGGTTGCCGACGGGTCGGCGCGGCTCACTCGCCGTGCTCGCTCTGCCAGCGCCGGAACTGGTCGTAGAGCTCGACCTTCTGCTCGGCGGAAAGCGTCTGGCTGCCGCTCGCCTTGCTGCGCTCGTCGAGGAATTTGACGAAGATGTCGCGCAGCTGGTCCTCGCTGAAGGCGGTGGGCGCGGCGCCGTTGCGCTTGATCCAGGCGTCGGCCGGCGGGAAGCGCCGCCAATGCGGCAGCTCGGCGGCGAGGTTCACCTCCTGCCATTTCGGCTGGTGCGGCGCCTCGAGCAGCTTCGGAAACTGGGTGAAGAAGGCCTCGACGAAATTCGCCACATTGCGGTAGCGCTCGGAATCGGGCGCCAGCCCGGCGACGAGGAGCACGGTGCCAACCGCGACGGTGTCGACCGGGCTGCCCGGCGGCACCAGGTCGGGATAATCCTCGCTGGCTAGCCGTGCCGGGATGTAGCCGGCGTCGATCGCGCCTTTGAGCGGCAGGGCGAGGAAGTGCAGATCGTCGCGCCGCCTCACGCCCTGGAACAGCATCGCCGGCTTGCCGACGACCATCGCCATCGCGGCGATCTCGCCTTTCCGGAGCTTCTCCAGCGCCTGGGCCTGGCCGTAGCCGGTGGGCTCGACCGCGATCTTGAGCAGCTCGAAGAGGCGCGGGCCGGTGAAGGCGGTGCCGTCGCCGGGCGGGCCGAAATTCACCTTCTTGCCGGCGAGATCGGCGACGCTCTTGATGTCGGCGCGCGCCAGCAGGTGAAACTCGTCGTTGTTGAGCTTGGCGATGTAGCTGACGAAGCCGTCGAGATCGGGATAGAGCCGCCGCGTCCGCGCATCCTCGAGCACGTCGGTCTGCACGATGGCGAGATCGACGCCGCGCAACGCCTTGAGATCGGCGAGGTTCTGGGACGCGCCCTTGCCGAGCACCGGCAGCACGCGCCGCGTGGCGCCGTCATCGAGCAACTCGGCGAGATCCTCGGCCATCCGCGCCGAGGTGCCGTCGACGCCGCCGGTGACGATCTCGACCAGGCCGCGATTGGCGCGCTCGACGAGCGCGTCGGCGGCGAGCGCCGCGCCGGCGGACAGCGCCAGCGCCAGTGCCGCAAGCGCGACGACCGCGCCCGGCCGGCGGTGACTTTCTCCTGTGCGAGCATTCATGCTGCGTGCTCCCTTGCGCCGCCCGCCCGGTCTCAGCCGGCGTATTTCGCCATCAGACGTTTCATCAGCAGGTCGGCCGCCTTGTCGCCGCCCTCGCTCGCCTTGCGGTACCAGCGCGCCGCCGCGACGGGATCGCCGCGGATGCCGCGCGCATGCGCCTCGGCGAGCACCAACGGGTCGTAGGTCTTGCCCGCCTCCCGCGCCGCCGCGGCGCTGCCGCTCTCGGCCGCGCGCTCGAA
>JASHTP010000238.1 GCA_030040495.1 Alphaproteobacteria bacterium | reverse complement strand
CCGCCCTGGACGGCGGCGGCCGCGACAAGTACCCGATGCTCGCCGCCCAGGCGCAGACCCGCTACGATTGCTGGATCGAGCGCGCCGAGGCGAACTACAAGGCGGAGTTCCGCGGCGAGTGCCATCGCCAGTTCATCTCCACCGTCAGCGACCTCGAGGTGCTGCTGCATCCGCCCGGCCCTTACCACGCCTACTTCTCGTTCGATGGGAAGGCGCTCGGCACCGACGCGCAGCAGCAGGTCAAGCAAGCCGCGGCCAAGATCCCGCAGGACGGCACGGCGCGCGTCAAGGTCGTCGGCTGGGCCGACCGCGTCGGCAGCGACGACTACAACATGAAGCTCTCCGAGGGGCGCGGCGAGGCGGTGCGTGCCGGTCTCATCGCCGACGGCATGGCGGCGGATCGGATCGACGTCACCGCGAAGGGCGAGACCGATCTGCCGGTGCCGACCAAGAACGGCGTCCGCGAGCAGCGGAACCGCGTCGTCAGGATCTATGCCGAGGTGCCGAAGGAAAGCGCCGACGGCAGCTCCACGCCGCCGGTCCGCTGAAGCTCGAGGGATCGCGCCGCGGCGGAACAGGCCGCCGCGGCGCGGCCCGCGTTATCCGGAGGCGTGCGCCGGGGCGCGGCGCAAGGTCTCGCGATAGAGGATGTAAAGGCCGCTTGCGGCGACAATGACGGCGCCGCCGACCAGCATCCAGCTCGGCTCGTCGCCCCAGATCAGATAGCCCAGCCCCAGCGACCACACCATGGTGAGATAGGAGAAGGGCGCGGCCACCGCAGCCGGGGCGAAGCGGAAAGCCTGGGTCCACCAGAACTGGCCGATGCCGGCGCAGAGCCCGGTCGCCGCCATCAGCAGCAGGTCGCGCCAGCCGGGCGTCGTCCAGGCGAAGGGCAGCAGCGCCGTGCTGAGCGCGGTGGCGACCAGCGCCTGATAGGCGACGAGCGTCGGGCTGGGCTCGGTCAAGGTCATGCGCCGCACCGCGATGGTTACGTTGGCGCCGATCGCGGCGCTGGCCAGCGCCAGCAGCGCGCCGGTCGAAGCAAGGCCGCCGCCGAAGCCGCCGCCGGCGCGGACCATCAGCAGGACGCCGGCGAAGCCCGCCAGCACCGCCGCCCAGCGATGGGGCCCGACGCGCTCCCCGAGCAGCGGGATCGACAGGATGGTGAGGAAGAGCGGCGCGGAGAAGGTGATCGCCACGGCGTCGGCGAGCGGCATCATGGCGAAGGCGGCGAAGATGCACATCATCGAGACGAACTGCAGGACGCCGCGGGAGAGATGCTCGCGGATGCGCCCGGTACGCAGCAGCCGCGCCCCGCCGCCGCCGGCGACGAGAGCGAAGGCCGGCACCAGCGAGAAGACGCAGCGGAAGAACACCACCTCGTCCAGCGCGTAGCGTGCCGCCTCCCATTTGACCAGGGCGTTCACCACCGAAAAGACGAAGACCGAGCCCAGCATGTAGAAGATGCCGGCGCGGACCTCGTCGCGGCTCGGCACGGGCATGGCGAAGCGCCGCGCCGGCGCCCGCGGGCGCCAGTCGGTCTCGAGAGTGGAGGGTTTGGCCGACATGGCCGGCCTCTTCTAAACCCGCAGCGCTTGAAGCGACGTTAACGCGGCGGCGTCCGGACGGTTTTTTTCGTTGCCCGCGCCGGGGTACCATAGTCTTCTCGGAACCCCGCAAGCTGCGACCGACGAGGATGTCGATGCCCGCCCCGATCCCCGCCCGCGCCACCGTTGCCGCCCTCGCCGCCGCGCTCGCCGCCGGCCGCACCAGCAGCCGCGAGCTGGTCGAGGCGGCGCTGGCGCGCATCGCCGATCCCGCCGGCGAGGGCAAGCGCTGCTTTCTCAAAGTCTATGCCGAGGATGCTCGCGCCGCGGCCGACGCGCAGGACCGGCTGCGCCAGGCCGGCTACGTCACCTCGCCGCTGGCGGGGCTGCCGGTCTCGATCAAGGATCTGTTCGACGTCGCCGGCGAGCGCACGCTCGCCGGCTCCAAGGCGCTCGACGACGCGCCGCCGGCGCAATGCGACGCGCCCGTGGTCGCCCGGCTGCGCGCCGCCGGCGCCATCCTCATCGGCCGCACCAACATGACCGAGTTCGCCTTCTCCGGCGTCGGCATCAACCCGCATCACGGCACGCCCGGCAATCCCTACGACCGCAAGCGCATTCCCGGCGGTTCCTCCTCGGGCGCGCCGGTCTCGGTGATCGACGGCATGGCGGCGCTGGCGATCGGCACCGACACCGGCGGCTCCGTGCGCATTCCCGCCGCGTTCTGCGGCATCGTCGGCTTCAAGCCGACGCAGCGCCGCATCCCGCGCGACGGCGCCACGCCGCTCTCGACCACGCTCGATTCCGTGGGCCCCCTCGGCCTCAGCGTCGCCTGCTGCGCCGTCGCCGACGCCGTCATGGCGGGCGAGCCGCCGCTGGCGCCGCCGCCCGCCGAGATCGCGGGGCTGCGGCTGGGCGTGCCGCGCACCCTCGTGCTCGACGATCTCGACGCCGAGGTCGCCGCCGCCTTCGAGCGCGCCTGCGCGAGCCTGTCGCGTGCCGGCGCCCGGATCGTCGCGCTGCCGCTCGCCGAGCTCGCCGACTATGCGGCGATCAACGCCAAGGGCGGCTTCTCGCCGCCCGAAGCCTATGCCTGGCATGCCGAGCTGCTCGCGCGCCGCGGCAACGACTACGATCCGCGCGTGCGCCAGAGGATCGAGCGCGGCCGCGCCATGAGCGCGGCCGAGTACGTCACGCTGTGCCGGCAGCGTGCCGACTTCATCGCCCGGGTCGAGGCGCGCACCGCGGAATTCGACGCGCTGGCGATGCCGACGCTGCCGCTCGTCGCGCCGGAGATCGCCGCCTTCGAGCGCGACGAGGATTTCTGGCGGCTCAACGGGCGCATCCTGCGCAACACGGCGATCATCAATTTTCTCGACGGCTGCGCGCTGACCCTGCCGATCCAGGAGCCGGGGCGCGCGCCGGTCGGCCTGATGCTGGCCGGGCGCCGCGGCGAGGATCGCCGCCTGCTGGCGCTCGGCCGTGCCGTCGAAGCGGCGCTCGAGAGCGGCCGGCGCTGAGCGCCGTCAGCCGGCGCTTTCGCCGTCGCGCCAGGCGGCGCCGCCGCGCAGCTTCTTTTGCAGGCTCGCCAGCACCTCGGCCAGGGCCTTGCCGCCGGCGAGGCGGTGGCGGCCGCTGAGCACGGCGAAGTCGCCCTGCCGGCCGGCGCCCGGCGCGGTCTTGACGATGGTGTAGAGCGCGTTCTCCTGGGTATGGCGGAAGACCGAGAACAGCGCCGCGCCCTCGCGCTGGTCGATGGCGTAGTCGCGCCATTCGCCGCGGGCGACCTGACGGCTGTAGAGCGAAAGCAGCTGGTTCAGCTCCGGGCGGGTGAAGAAGACCGTCTTGTGTCGGCGCCGGAAGTCGCTCAGACGAAAGAGTGTCGCCATCGGCCGCCGCTGGGAAAACGCGTCATGGGATCGCCATATTGGGCAGTTTTCCTCATTTCCGCGCAGAGGTCCAGCATCAATCCGCGGGCCGCGGCGGCGGTTTGCCTGGCCTCGGGCGAGGGGCTATGGTAGCGCCCGCCGCGCGGCGTCGGAGCGTTTTGTGAGCGATATCTTCCGCGAAATCGACGAGGAATTGAGGCGCGAGAATTTCGCCAAGCTGTGGGCGCGCTACGGCAAGTACGTCGTCGCGCTGGCGATCCTCGTTGTTCTCGCCACCGCGGGGTTCAGCGAGTGGCGGCACTACCGGGAGCGCCAGCGCGCGGCGGAAGGGGCGCGCTACGTCGCGGCGCTCGATCTGGCGCGCGAGGGCCGGGACAAGGACGCCGCCGACGCTTTCTCGCTGATCGCGCGGCAGTCGGGCGCCGGCTATCCCGTGCTGGCGCGGCTCGAAGAGGCGGCGCTCAAGGCGCGCGCGGGCGATGTCGGCGCCGCGATCGCGCTCTATGACGGGCTCGCCGCCGACGGCTCGGTCGACGCCGTCTATCGCGACATGGCGACGCTGCTCGCCGCGCAATACGAGCTCAAGAGCGGCGACCCCAAGGCGATCATCGCCAAGCTCGCGCCGCTGACCGCCGCGTCCAATCCGTGGCATCCCTCGGCGCTCGAGCTCACCGCGCTGGCGCAGCTCAAGAGCGGCGACAAAGCGGCGGCGCGGCTGACCCTTCAGCACGTCGCCGACGATTTGCTGGCGCCGCAGAGCCTGCGGGCGCGCGCCAGCGAAATGCTCACGGCGCTCGCGGAGTGAGGCGTTGATCGCGATGCGGGTCCTGGCGCGGACGGGGGTGGTGGCGCTGGCGCTGATGCTGGCCGGCTGCAGCCTGTTCAAGGACATGTTCGCCGACACGACCAAGGAGAAGCTCAAGGGCCAGCGCCTCTCGGTGATGACGCTCGACCGCTCGCTGGCGCCGGATCCGGCGCTGGTCAAGATCGCGGTCAGCCTGCCGAAGCCGGTGCTCAATCCCGACTGGCCCGAAGCCGGCGGCTATCCCTCGCATGCCATGCAGCACGTGGCGCTCGACGGCCCGCTCCAGCGCATCTGGCGCAGCAGCATCGGCGAGGGCGGGTCGCGCTACGGCGCGGTGCTGTCGCCGCCGGTCGTGGCGAATGGGCGCGTCTTCGCGGTCGACGCCCGCGACGTGGTGACGGCGCTCGACGCCAAGACCGGGCGCGAGCTGTGGCGCAACGACGTGAAGCCGGAAAACGATCTCGCCCACGCCTATGGCGGCGGCGTCGCCGTGGCGGGCGACCGGGTCTACGTCACCACCGGCTACGCCCAGGTGCTGGCGCTCGACGCCGCCACCGGCAAGGAGGTCTGGCGCCAGCCGGTGGCGGCGCCGATGCGCGACGCGCCGACCGTGGCCGACGGGCGCGTCTTCGCCATCACCGTCGAAAACGAGCTCGAGGTGCTGTCGTCGAGCGACGGCCATCGGCTGTGGACGCATAACGGCCTGCCCGAAACCGCGGGCCTGCTCGGGGCGGCAAGCCCGGCGGTGGCCGGCGACATCGTCGTCGTGCCCTACAGCTCCGGCGAGCTCTTCGCGCTCCGGGTCGAGAACGGCCGGCCGCTGTGGAGCGACAACCTCGCCACGGCGCGCCCGCTCGGCGCGCTGTCGACGCTCGCCGACATCCGCGGGCGACCGGTGATCGATCGCGGCCGCGTCTACGCCGTCAGCCACAGCGGCCGCATGGTGGCGATCGATCTGCGCACGGGCGACCGCGTCTGGGATCAGGATGTCGGCGGCACGCACGGGCCCTGGGTCGCCGGCGACTATGTCTATGTGCTCGCCAACGACACCGAGCTGCTGTGCCTGACGCGCGCGGACGGAAGGGTGCGCTGGTCGACCGAGCTGCCGAGCTACGAGGACCCGAAGAAGCGAAGCGATCCCATGCGCTGGGCCGGGCCGGTGCTGGCCGGCGACCGGCTGATCCTCGTCGCCTCCGACGGCCAGGCGGTGTCGGTCTCGCCCTATACCGGAAAGGCGCTCGGCCGCGCCGAGTTTCCCGACGGCGTCTTCCTCGATCCGATCGTCGCCAACGACACGCTCTACGTGCTGACCGACGCCGCCGATCTCATCGCGCTGAGGTGACGGGGCAGAAGAGGATGGCACTGACCGTCGCCATCATCGGCCGGCCCAATGTCGGCAAGTCGACGCTGTTCAACCGCCTCGTCGGCCAGCGGCTGGCGCTGGTCGACGACACGCCCGGCGTCACCCGCGACCGCCGCGAGGGCGAGGCGGCGCTGGGCGATCTGCGCTTTCGCGTCATCGACACGGCGGGGCTCGACGAGGCGGAGCCCGGCAGCCTCGGCGCGCGCACGCAGGAGCAGACGGCGCGCGCTCTGGCCGGCGCCGACGTCGCGCTCTTCCTCATCGATGCGCGCGCCGGGCTCACGCCGCTCGACCGCCATTTCGCCGACTGGCTGCGCCGCGGCAAGGTTCCGGTGGTGCTGGTGGCGAACAAGGTCGAGGGCCGCGCCGGCGGCAATGGCCGCTTCGAGGCCTACGCGCTCGGACTGGGCGAGCCGATCGCGATCTCGGCCGAGCATGGCGAAGGGATGGCCGAGCTCTATGCCGCGCTCGCGCCCTTCGCCGAAGCGCCGGCGGCGGAAGCAGCGGGCGAGCGCGAGCGGCCGCTGCAGCTTGCCGTCATCGGCCGCCCGAATGTCGGCAAGTCGACCCTGGTCAACCGCCTGCTCGGCGAGGAGCGCGTGCTCACCGGGCCCGAGGCCGGGATCACGCGCGACGCGATCGCCACGCTCTGGCACTGGCGCGGCCGCGCGGTGCGGCTCATCGACACCGCCGGGCTGCGGCGCCGTCCCAAGGTCGAGGAGAAGCTGGAAAAGCTCTCCGTCGCCGACACGCTCCGCGCCGTCCGCTTCGCCGAGGTGGTGGTGCTGGTGGTGGACGCGACGCAGGGCATCGAGAAGCAGGACCTCGCCATTGCCGAGATGGTCGAGGAAGAGGGCCGCGCGCTGGTGCTCGCCGTCAACAAATGGGACGCCGTCGAGGACAAGCAGGCGGCGCTGCGGCGCCTCAGGGACCGGCTCGAGACGTCCCTGCCGCAGCTTCAGGGGCTGCGCCTGGTGACGCTCTCGGCCTTGAGCGGCGCCGGCCTCGCCAAGCTCATGCCGGCGGTGATCGAGACCCACGAGGCCTGGAACCGGCGCATCCCGACGCCGCGCCTCAACCGCTGGCTCGCCCATGTGCAGGAGCGCCATCCGCCGCCGCTGGTCTCCGGCCGGCGCCTCAAGCTGCGCTACATGGCGCAGGCGAACATCCGCCCGCCGACCTTCGCGCTCTTCGCCTCCAAGCCGGGCGAGCTGCCGGAGACCTACCGGCGCTATCTCGTCAACCTGCTGCGCGAGGATTTCGACCTGCCGGGCGTGCCGATCCGCATGATGCTGAGGAAGGGCAAGAACCCTTACGCCGGCTAGCTCCTAGGCTCGCAGAATCTCGCCGTTGCGGGCGCAATCGGCCGCGGCCAGCGCGACGAAGGGCTCGACCACGTCTTCGGGCTGGCGCAGCAGGGCGCGGTCCTCGGCGGGGAAGCCCTGGGCGCGCAGCCGCGTGGCCACCGCGCCGGGATCGACCAGGTTCACCTTGAGCGGCGTCCTGGCCACCTCGCCGGCATA
This sequence comes from Alphaproteobacteria bacterium, assembly GCA_030040495.1. GTDB lineage: Bacteria > Pseudomonadota > Alphaproteobacteria > ATCC43930 > CGMCC-115725 > DAHUYF01. The sequence continues at coordinate 3,780 of JASHTP010000238.1, read as the reverse complement.
GATCCGCACCATGGTCTCGAGCGCCGCCTTGCTCGCGGCGTAGGCGCCCCAATAGGGCAGGGCCTCGCGCCCGGCGGCGCAGGTGGTGAAGATGGCGCGGCCCGCCTCGGACCGGCGCAGCAGCGGGTCGAGCGAGCGGATGAGCCGCCAATTGGCGGTGAGGTTGACGTCGATCACCTCGCCCCAGAGCGTCGGCGCGACGTGCCCCAAAGGCGACAGCGCGCCGAGCACGCCGGCATTGCCGACGAGCACGTCGAGCCTGCCGAAGCGCTGGTAGAGCGACGCGCCCATCTGGTCGAGCTTGTCGAAATCGCGCAGGTCGAGCGGCGCCAGGGTCGCGCTGCCGCCGAGCGCGCGGATCTCGTCGTCGCGCTCTTCGAGCCCGCCGACGGTGCGCGCCACCAGGATGACGTGCGCGCCCTCGGCGGCGAAGCGCCGCGCCACCGCCGCGCCGATGCCGCGCGAAGCGCCGGTGACGAGGGCGAGGCGGCCCTGGAGGCGTTGCGGCGAGCCGGTCACGGAGGAAAAGGGGCGTGCGACGCGCTCACGCCGTCTCGGCGAGCAGCGACAGCTGGGTCGAGACCTTGCCGGCTTCGTGGTCGACGAGCGGGATCGGGTAGTCGCCGGTGAAGCAGGCGTCGCAGAAACGCGGCGCGGCCGGGTCGCGCCGCGCCTCGCCCATCGCGCGGTAGAGCCCGTCGATCGAGATGAAGGCGAGGCTGTCGGCGCTGATGAAGCGCGCCATCTCCGCGACGTCCATGCGCGAGGCGAGCAGCTTCTCGCGCTCGGGCGTGGCGATGCCGTAGAAGCAGGAGTGGCTGGTGGGCGGGCTCGAGACGCGCATATGCACCTCGCGCGCGCCGGCCTGGCGCACCATCTCGACGATCTTGGTCGAGGTCGTGCCGCGCACGATGGAATCGTCGACCAGGATGACGCGCTTGCCTTCGATCTTCACGCGGTTGGCGTTGTGCTTGAGCTTGACGCCGAGATGGCGGATCTGGTCGGTGGGCTCGATGAAGGTGCGGCCGACATAGTGGTTGCGGATGATGCCGAGCTCGAAGGGAAGGCCGCTCTCCTGCGCGTAGCCGAGCGCCGCCGGCACGCCGGAATCGGGGACCGGGATGACGATGTCGGCGGGAACGCGGCTCTCGCGCGCGAGCTCGGCGCCGATGCGCTTCCTCGCCTCGTAGACGCTGACGCCGTCGACGACGCTGTCGGGCCGGGCGAAATAGATGTACTCGAAGACGCAGAAGCGCTGCTTGGCGCGCTCGAAGGGCTTGCTGCTCTGCACGCCCAGCGCGTTGATGGTGACGAGCTCGCCGGCCTCGATGTCGCGCACGAACTCGGCGCCGATGATGTCGAGGGCGCAGCTCTCCGAAGCGAGGATCAAGGCGTCGCCGAGCCGGCCCAGCACCAGCGGCCGGACGCCCAGCGGGTCGCGCACGCCGATGAGCCCGTCCTGGGTCAGCGCCACCAGCGAATAGGCGCCTTCGACCTGGCGCAGCGCGTCGATCATGCGCTCCTCGACGGTGCGCTTGAGGCTGGTGGCGATGAGATGGACGATCACCTCGGTGTCGCTCGTCGATTGGAACAGGCTGCCGCGGCCGACCAGCTTGCGGCGCAGATGGTAAGAGTTGGTGAGATTGCCGTTGTGGCAGATGGCGAGGCCGCCGAACTCGAAATCGGCGAACAGCGGCTGGACGTTGCGCATCGCCACCTCGCCGGTGGTGGCGTAGCGGACATGGCCGATGGCGGAATGGCCCTTGAGCCGGCCGATCACGTCCTTGGAGCTGAAATTCTCGCCGACATGGCCCATGCCGCGATGGGCGTGGAACTGCTCGCCGTCATAGGCGACGATGCCCGCCGCCTCCTGGCCGCGATGCTGCAGGGCGTGGAGCCCGAGCGCCGCCAGCGCCGCCGATTCGGCGTGGCCATAGACGCCGAAGACGCCGCACTCCTCGCGCAGATGGTCGTCGTCCAGGGGATGGGTGGTCAGCATCACGCCGCCTTGGTTAAGAGGGTGCGCCGGCAGCCCGCGCCCGCGCTGAAAGTGGGGATTGCCCGGCGGGATGTCGAGGCTCCCCGCCAGCCTTCTACACGCATCCGCCCGGCGCCGCCAGAGGGAGCGCGCATCTTGCACATCTAATGTGCGCCCTGTTCCTGCTGGATCAGGCGATTGAGATCGCGCTGATCGTCGCCGGTGTAGCCGGGGCCGGGCCCGTGCGGCGCCGCGGACCCTTGGCGCGGCTTGGTGAGCGCGCCCATGGCGCCGGCGGCCTCCTGCATCTGCTCGGCGGCGCGGCGCGTGTCATCGGCGGTGGCTTGCGCCTTGGCCCGATAGGCGGCGGGCACCAGCGCGCGCAGCCGGTCGGCGCCGGTGGCGAGCAGCGGCAGGGTCTTCGACTCCGCGATCCAGACCGGCTGCTGCTTGCCCGCCGGCAGCGCCCAGGACAGCGCGATATAGGCGAGGCAGACCAGCACCAGGCCGCGCACCAGGCCGAAGATGAGCCCGAGCGTGCGGTCGATGGCGGACAGCGCGCTGTCCTTGACGCGGCCCGCCACCGCCGAGGTCGCAAGCGAGAAGAAGATGAGCGCGACGAGAAAGACGGCGAGCGCCGCCGCGGCCTCGGCCAGCGCGCCCTTGGGCAGGAACCGTTCGGCCAGCGGCGTGGCGTAGGGCAGGCCGTAAAGCGCGGCAAAGCCGGCGCCGACCCAGGCCGCCACCGACAGCGCCTCCCTGACGAAGCCGCGGGCGAAGGCGAACAGGCCCGAGAGCAGCACCACGGCGACGACGATGATGTCGAGCAGGTTCATCGCCGCGCTCCCGGCGCCGCCAGGCTGCGCTCGGCGCGGCGCGGCAGATGCTCGAACAGCTCGACCAGATGGCGCAGATGGCGGATCTCGCGCAGCGCCACGCCGGCGGGCGAGCCCCGCTCCTTGCCGCGGCCGCGATAGGGCGGCAGCAGCGCGGCGGCGAAGCCGAGCTTGCCCGCTTCCTTGAGCCGCGCCTCCGCCTGGCCGACCGGGCGAATCTCGCCGGAAAGGCCGATCTCGCCGAACACCACGGTTTCCGCCGGCACCGGCTGCAGGGTCAGCGCCGAGACCAGCGCCGCCGCCACCGCCAGATCGGCGGCGGGCTCGGCGATGCGCAGCCCGCCGGCGACGTTGAGGTAGATGTCGTTGAGCCCGATCTGCACGCCGCAGCGCGCCTCGAGCACGGCGAGCACCATGGCGAGGCGGTTGCCGTCCCAGCCGACGACGGCGCGGCGCGGCGTGCCCAGGCTCGACGGCGCCACCAGCGCCTGGATCTCGACCAGCAGCGGCCGCGTGCCCTCCATGCCGGCGAAGACGGCGGCGCCCGAGGTCTCGCCATGGCGCTCGGCGAGGAAGAGCGCCGAGGGGTTCGGCACCTCGGCGAGGCCGGCGTCGGTCATCTCGAACACGCCGATCTCGTCGGTCGGGCCGAAGCGGTTCTTGACCGCGCGCAGGATGCGGAACTGATGGCCGCGCTCGCCCTCGAAATAGAGCACGGTGTCGACCATGTGCTCGAGCACGCGCGGCCCGGCGATGAGGCCCTCCTTGGTGACGTGGCCGACCAGGATGACGGAGAAGCCGCGCTGCTTGGCGAGGCGGATCAGCTCCTGCGCCGCGGCGCGCACCTGGCTCACCGTGCCGGGGGCGCTGTCGAGCGTGTCGAGGTACATCGTCTGGATCGAATCGATGACGACGACGTCCGGGGCGCCGGCGGCGTCGAGCGAGGCGACGATGTCGCGGATGCTG
>JASHTP010000237.1 GCA_030040495.1 Alphaproteobacteria bacterium | reverse complement strand
ACGAGATCGCGCGGCGCTATTGGCAGGCCGGCATCCGCCATCTCGTGGCGCTGCGCGGCGACGTGCCGGCGGGCGAGGGCGCCTACCGGCCGTTTCAGGGCGGCTACGCCTATGCCGCGGAGCTGGTCGCGGGGCTTTGCCGCGTCGCCCCCTTCGAGCTCAGCGTCGCCGCATATCCCGAGACCCATCCCGAGGCGCCGAGCGCTCCCGCCGATCTCGACAATCTCAAGCGCAAGATCGACGCCGGCGCGACGCGCGCCATCACCCAGTTCTTCTTCGATGTCGACGTCTACCTTCGCTTTGTCGACCGCGCCGCCGCCGCCGGCATCGCCGTGCCGATCGTGCCCGGCATCCTGCCGGTGACCAACTTCGCCCAGGTGCGGAAGTTCGCCGCCTCCTGCGGCGCCTCGCTGCCGCCCTGGATGGCGCCGATGTTCGACGGGCTCGACGACGATCCCGACACGCGCCGCCTTGTCGCCGCCTCGATCGCCGCCGAGCAATGCCGGCTGCTGCAGGCGGCGGGGATCGACGAGTTCCATTTCTATACCTTGAACCGCGCCGACCTCATCGTCGCCATCTGCCACATGATCGGCGTGCGCGGTCCCGCGCCGGTGGCGAGCGCCTGACCATGCCGCACATCCTCGATTGCCTTTCCGACCGGGTCCTGCTCTGCGACGGCGCGATGGGGACGCAGATGCAGGCGCGCCATCTCGACGTCGAGCGCGACTATCTCGGCCACGAGAACTGCACCGACATCCTGTGCGAGAGCCGGCCCGACCTGGTGCGCGACATCCATCTGGGCTATCTGCGCGCCGGCGCCGACGCGGTGCAGACCAACAGCTTCGGCGCCTCGCCGATCACGCTCGGCGAGTTCGGCATCTCCGCCAAGGCGTTCGACCTTAACCTCCGCTCCGCCGAGATCGCGCGCGAGGCGGTGGACGCGCTCGCCGGCGACGGCCGCGCGCGCTTCGTCATCGGCTCGGTCGGGCCGGGGACGCGGCTGCCCTCGCTCGGCCATGTCGACTATCAGACGCTCGAAGAGGCGCTCACCGTGCAGTGCCGCGGCCTCGTCGCAGGCCTCGTCGACGCCATCCTGATCGAGACCTGCCAGGACGTGCTGCAGATCAAGGCGGCGGTGAACGGCGCCAAGCGCGCCCGCGCCGAAGCCGGCAAGGAGATTCCGATCTTCGTCCAGGTGACGGTCGAGACCACCGGCACCTTGCTGGTCGGCGCCGACATCGCCGCGGCGGCGACGGTGGTCGAGGCGCTCGGCGTCAAGATGCTCGGCCTCAACTGCGCCACCGGCCCGCTGGAGATGGCCGAGCACGTCAAATGGCTGGGCGAGAGCTGGCCGGGCCTGATCTCGGTGCAGCCCAATGCCGGCCTGCCCGAGCTGGTGCACGGCCACACCCATTACCCCCTGACCGCCAACGAGCTCGCGCAATGGCAGGAGCGCTTCGTCTCCGAGGACGGCGTCAACCTGGTCGGCGGCTGCTGCGGCACCGACGTGCCGCACATCGCCGCGCTCGACACCATGCTGCGCCGGCTGGCGCCCGACGGCTTCCGCCCGCGCCCCAAGCCGCGCCGCGCGCTGTGGGTCCCGTCCATCGCCTCGCTCTACGGCCAGGTCGCGCTGCGCCAGGAGAACGCCTATCTCTCCATCGGCGAGCGCTGCAACGCCAACGGCTCCAAGCAGTTCCGCCAGCTGCAGGAGAAGGGCGATTGGGACGGCTGCGTCGAGATGGCGCGCGAGCAGGTGAAGGAAGGCTCGCACGCGCTCGATCTCTGCACCGCCTTCGTCGGCCGCGACGAGGTCGCCGACATGAGCGAGGCGGTGCTGCGCATGCGCGGCGCGGTCAACGCGCCGCTGGTGTTCGATTCGACCGAGCTGCCGGTGCTCGAGGCCGCGCTCAAGCTCTATGGCGGCAAGCCGATCCTCAACTCGATCAATTTCGAGGATGGCGAGGCGCCGGCGGCGAAGCGCCTCGAGCTCGCCCGCCGCTTCGGCGCCGCGGTCATCGCCCTCACCATCGACGAGCAGGGCATGGCCAAGGAGGCGGCGCGCAAGCTCGAGGTGGCGAAGCGGCTCCATGATTTTGCCTGCGGCCGCTTCGGCCTGGCGCCGTCGGACCTGCTGTTCGACCCGCTCACCTTCACCATCTGCACCGGCAACGAGGACGACCGAAAATTAGGTTTATGGACGCTCGAGGCGATCGAGCGCATCGCCCGCGAGCTGCCGCAATGCCAGATCATCCTCGGCCTTTCCAACATCTCCTTCGGCCTGAAGCCGGCGGCGCGCCACGTGCTCAACTCGGTCTTCCTCGACCAGGCGCTTAAGCGCGGCCTCACCGGCGCCATCGTCCATGTCTCCAAGATCATGCCGCTGCACAAGATCCCCGAAGAGGAGGCGCGCGTCGCCGAGGATCTGATCTTCGACCGCAGGCGCGAGGGCTACGACCCGCTGCAGGCCTTCATCGCCCTCTTCGAGAACCGCGTCGCCGAGAAGTCGGCGAAGAAGGCGCGGCCGGAAACGGTCGAGGAGCGCTTGAAGCAGCGCATCGTCGACGGCGACCGCCAGGGCCTCGAAGACGACCTCGCGCTCGCCCTGGCGAAGCATCCGCCGCTCGACATCATCAACACCTTCCTGCTCGACGGCATGAAGGTGGTGGGGGAGCTCTTCGGCGCCGGCAAGATGCAGCTTCCCTTCGTGCTGCAATCGGCCGAGACGATGAAGACGGCGGTGGCCTGGCTCGAGCCGCACATGGAGCGCGTCGACGGCCAGCAGAAGGGCACCATCGTGCTCGCCACCGTCAAGGGCGACGTGCACGACATCGGCAAGAACCTGGTCGACATCATCCTCACCAACAACGGCTACCGCGTCGTCAATCTCGGCATCAAGCAGCCGCTCGCCGCCATCCTCGAGGCGGCGGCGCAGCACAAGGCCGACGCCGTCGGCATGTCGGGACTGCTGGTCAAGTCGACGGTGGTGATGCGCGAGAATCTCGAGGAGATGTCGCGCCAGGGCCTCTCCATGCCGGTGATGCTCGGCGGCGCGGCGCTGACCCGGCGCTACGTCGAGGAGGATTGCGTCAAGGCCTACGCCTCGGGCCGCGTCGCCTATGCGCGCGACGCCTTCGACGGGTTGGCATTGATGGACAAGGTGGTGAACGGCCGCTTCGACACCCACCTCGCCGAGGTGCAGGCGAAAAATCGCGGCCGCGTCGTCAACGAGAAGCGGAAGCTGGGCCGCGCCGCCGACGCCAGGCCGCTCAGGCCGGTCGATGTCGAGGAGATCCGGCTGCGCCGGGAGGCACTGACGCGCGGCGTCCCGGTGCCGGTGCCGCCCTTCTGGGGGCCGCGGACGGTGGCGCGCGTGCCGGTGAAGGCGCTGGTGCCCTATCTCAACGAGCGCATGCTCTATCAGTTCCATTGGGGCTTCCGCAAGGACGGGCGCACGCTCGACGAGTTCAAGCTCTGGGCGCACAAGGAGCTGCGGCCGATCCTGCAGCGCATCCTCGACACCGCGATACAACAGGATATTTTGGTGCCGCAGGCGGCCTACGGCTATTGGAAATGCGCGGCCGAGGGCAACGACGTCATCCTTTTTGCCGAGGACGGCACGAGCGAGGCGGCGCGCTTTTCCTTCCCGCGCCAGGCCAAGGAGGGCGGGCTCTGCATCGCCGACTTCTTCCGCGACGTCGCCGACAATGAGCGCGACGTCATCGGGCTCCAGGTGGTGACCATGGGGCCGCGCGCCTCGGAGGTGGCGCGCGAATGGTTCGGCGAGAACCGCTACCAGGATTATCTCTATCTCCACGGCTTCTCGGTCGAGATGGCCGAGGCGATGGCCGAGTACATCCACAAGCGCATCCGCGCCGAGCTCGGTTTCGCCGCCGAGGAGGCGCGCGACATCGAGGCGCTGCTGCAGCAGGGCTATCGCGGCAGCCGCTATTCCTTCGGCTATCCCGCCTGCCCCAACCTCGCCGACCAGCGCCAGATCCTGGCGCTGCTCAACGCCGAGGAGATCGGCGTCTCGCTCACCGACGAAGATCAGCTCGACCCCGAGCAATCGACCTCGGCGATCGTCGTGACCCACCCGCAGGCGAAGTATTTCTCGGTTTAGGAGGCTCCAGGAGCCTCGGCGGCTGAGGGGCGCTGGGCTAGGATGGCTGAGAGCGTCCGTGGCGACTACGTCAATGGGGTAGCGCGAAATTTTTCCCATTGGGGTACGCCAATGGGGTAGTCGGCTCCCCGACGCTAGTCGGCGCCGGCGCGGTCGAGCGCCGGCATGGCCGGCTCGGTGGCGCTCGCCGCCAGCGCGTAGCGCTCGCGGTCGATCTCCTTGCTGCTGCGCAGCCCGAGCCGGGCGAGCAGCGACATGGGCGGGCACCAGCCCTGGACGGCATATTGGCCGAGCGCGGCAAACGCCATCGCCGGCAGCAGCGCGAAGGCGGGGTTGACGGTGACGCCGAGGATGGCGCCGATGAATCCGAGGCCGGCGGCCCCCATCTGCAGCGCCTGCTCCTGGTCGAGCTCGCGTTCGATCTGCCTGAGCCGCGCCGTCGATGCCGGCGCTGACGTCTTGCCCGTCTCTTCGCGCCGGCGCGCGATGCTGCCGCTTGCCACCTGTCGCCTCCTTGCCGTCGCGCCATTCTCGCGGACGATCCCCAACGTTGGGTTAACGGGGCTGGAAAGCGCGCGGCCGGCGGCTAACATGCGCCCATGATTCAGCACCCCCCGCCCGCGTCGCTGCCGCTCGCCGGCCTCAGGATCCTCGAATTCACCCAGAACATCATGGGGCCGAGCGCCGGGCTGGTGCTGGCCGATCTCGGCGCCGACGTGGTCAAGATCGAGCCGGCGCCCGACGGCGATGCGACGCGGCGGCTGTCCGGCTTCGCCGCCGGCTTCTTCGGCTATTTCAACCGCAACAAGCGCAGCCTCGCCCTCGATCTCAAGCAGGAGGCGGGGCTCGCTCTGGTGCGCCGCCTCGCCGCCGGCGCCGACGTGCTGGTGGAGAATTACGCGCCCGGCACCATGGACCGGCTCGGCTGCGGCTGGGACGCGCTCTCCCGCCTCAATCCGCGCCTCGTCTATTGCGCGCTCAAGGGCTTCCTCTCCGGCCCCTACGAGCATCGCCCGGCGCTCGACGAGGTGGTGCAGTTCATGGGCGGGCTCGCCTACATGACCGGGCCCAAGGGCCAGCCGCTGCGCGCCGGCACCTCGGTCGTCGACATCATGGGCGGCGCCTTCGCCGTCATCGCCATCCTCGCGGCGCTGCGCCGGCGCGACGAAACCGGCAGGGGCGAGCTGGTGAAGAGCGCGCTCTTCGAATCGACGGTCTTCATGATGGGCCAGCACATGGCCGGCGAGGCGCTCACCGGCCAGGAGGTGCCGCCCATGCCGGTCAGGCGCGGCGGCTGGGGCATCTATCAGACCTTCAAGACCGCCGACGACGACCAGGTCTTCGTCGGCGTCACCAGCGACCGGCACTGGGCGCGCTTCTGCGAGGTCTTCGCCCGGCCCGATCTTTTCGCCGATCCCCGGCTCGTCACCAACGAGCAGCGCGTCGAGGCGCGGCCCTGGATGCTGCCGATCATCGCCGGGCTCATGGGCCGCTTCACCAAGGCGGAGATCATGGCGCGCTGCGAGCAGGCGAGCATTCCCTATGCCCCGGTGGCGCGCACCGCCGACCTCTTCGACGACCCGCATCTCGAAGCGAGTCGCGGCCTCGTCGAGGTCGAGCTTCCCGGCGGCGTCCGCACCAGGCTGCCGCGGCTCCCCATCGAGATCGCCGGCGAGCGGCCGGGCCTCTATCGCGACGCGCCGCGCATCGGCGAGCACACGCGCGAGATCCTCGCCGAGGCCGGGCTGAGCGCCGCCGAGATCGCGGTGCTGGAGAAGCAGGGGGTCATTCTGGCGGCGTGAAGCTGCAAGACGATTTTGCGTCCTTCGACAGGCTCAGGATGAGGAAGAACGAGGATGGCCTTGGAAAGGGCCGGAAAGAAAATTCCTCATCCTGAGCCTGTCGAAGGACGCACCGCGATCCTGCAGCCCTTTTCTCAATGCTTCCGGTACTTCGCCAGCGTCCCGCCGCGCATCACCGAGCCGGGCAGCGGGTGGCCGACGATCTCTTCGGCGAGCTGCGCCGCCGCGACGAGCTTCTCGACATCGATGCCGGTCTCGATGCCCATCTCCTCGCACATGAAGGCGAGGTCCTCGGTGCAGACATTGCCGGCGGCGCCTTTGTGCCCGGCGAAGGGGCAGCCGCCGAGCCCGGCGACCGAGGCGTCGAAGCTGGCGACGCCCATCTCGAGCCCGGCGTAGGCGTTGGCGAGGCCGAGGCCGCGCGTGTCGTGGAGATGGAGGTTGAGGCGGAGCGCGGGCCAGCGCTCGCGCACCGCGCCCACCACGCGCTTGATGCTTTCCGGCGTCGCCCAGGCCATGGTGTCGGCGAGCGACAGGCTCTTGATGGTGAGGTCGTGCGCGGCGGCGATGTCGAAGCCCTGCGCCGCGGTGGCGACCACGGTCGCGGGCGTGATCTCGCCGGCGAAGTTGCAGCCGAAGGCCGCCATCATCGAGATGCTTTCGACCGGAATGCCATTCGCCTTGAAGATCCCGATCTGCGCATGCTGGACGCGGACGTTCTCCTCGAGGCCGCGATTCTGGTTGCGCCGACTGAAGGGCTCGGAGGCACACATCGAGATGTTGCCGCGCAGCGACAGCTTGCCGTTGAGCGCGACGGCGCGCTCGAGTCCCTTCTCGTTGAGCCAGAGCGCGGTGTAGCGCACGCCCTGGTGCGGATGTATGCCGGCGACGACCGCCTCCGCATCGGCCCAGCCGGGGACGCGCTTCGGGTTGACGAAAGAGGCCACCTGGATGCGCTTCAGGCCGGTTTCCGACAAGGCGTCGATGAGCGCGATCTTGCGCTCGGTGCTGATCGGCCCGGGCTCGATCTGAAAGCCTTCGCGCGGGCCTTCCTCGTGGATATCGACGTGACGTGGCAAATCGCTCATCGCGCTCTCCCCAGGCTATAGAGCCCCTGAGACGGGAACGGCTCGGCGGCGAGTTTAGGCCACCGCGGCGGCATCATCCAGCGATTGTCGCGCTTTACCTCGGTGCGCCGCTGTGGGAGCATGCGCCGCCCGAATTGACCGCGAGCGTCAAATCAGGGGAGGGAATGTCATGGCTGCAACTTCCGCGGTGACGATCGCCGCGCGCATCGACCGTCTGCCGCCGTCGCGCTATGTGCGCCGGCTGATCACGCTGATCTCGTTCGGCGGCTGGTTCGAGTTCTACGACCTCTTCTTCACCGCCTACATCGCCATCGGCCTGTTCAAGGGCGGCATCTTCACGCCGACGACGCAGGGCCTGTTCGACCTGCGCGGCTTCGCCAGCTTCGTCGCCGCGCTCTTCACGGGCCTGTTCATCGGCACCATCGCCTTCGCCTGGCTCTCCGATCGGTTCGGGCGGCGCTCGATCTTCATCTTCGCGCTGCTGTGGTACTCGATCGGCGCTTTCATCATGGCGTTCCAGGCCACTGCCGCGGGCGTCGACCTCTGGCGGCTCATCGCCAGCATCGGCCTCGGCGTCGAGCTGGTGAACATCGACACCTACGTGTCGGAGCTGGTGCCCAAGGAGCAGCGCGGCCCGGCCTTCGCCTACAACCAGTTCGTCATGTTCACGGTGGTGCCGGTGGTCGCCTTCCTCGCCTGGCTGCTGGTGCCGCGCACCATCCTCGGCCTCGATGGCTGGCGCTGGGTGGTCATCATCGGCTCGATCGGCGCGGCGGTGATCTGGTGGATTCGCCTGCGCCTGCCGGAATCGCCGCGCTGGCTCGCCCAGCACGGCAAGACCGCGGAGGCCGACCGCATCGTTGCCGAGATGGAACGCGCCGCCGAGGCCGAGACCGGCCAGAAGCTGCCGCCGCCCCAGCTCGTCGAGGGCGAGAGCGAGACGAAAGCCGGCGCCTGGGTGGAGATGTGGAGCGCGCAATATCGCGGCCGCACGATCATGCTGGTGATCTACAATCTCTTCCAGACCATCGGCTATTACGGCTTCGCCAGCTGGGTCCCGACCCTGCTCATCGCCCAGGGCGTCAGTGTCACGCGGTCGCTCGCCTACACCTTCATCATCGCCATCGCCAACCCGGTCGGGCCGCTCATCGGTACGCTCTTCGCCGACCGGTTCGAGCGCAAATGGCAGATCGCCTGGGCGGCGATCGGCATCGCCGTCTTCGGTCTGCTGTTCTCGCAGCAGACGAGCGCCGTCGGCGTGATCGCCTTCGGCTTACTGATCACGCTCTGCAACAACTGGCTCTCCTTCTCGTTCCACGCCTATCAGGCGGAGCTCTACCCGACGCGCATCCGCGCCCAGGCGGTGGGCTTCGTCTATTCCTGGAGCCGGTTCAGCACCATCTTCTCCGGCTTCATCATCGCCTTCTTCCTGCGCCACTACGGGACGCTGGGGGTCTTCAGCTTCATCGCTGGCGCGATGGTGGTGGTGTTCATCGTCATCGGGGGCTTCGGTCCGCCGGTGACGCGCCGTCGGCTCGAGGCGATCGCGACCTGATTCGAGGTCGGCGCCGGCGCCGGGGCGGGGCGCCGAGGCCGCCAGGGAGGGAGGGCCCTGCTGGCCTCGGCGCCGTGTCTTTCGAGAGAGGCTGCTACGCCTCGCCGTGCGGCTTGCCGGCGCCGAGCCGGCGATAGACCGGCTTCAGCGCCGCGGGAAGCACGTAGATCGGCAGCTGCACCGCGGCGAAGAACAAGGTGAGCTGCGGCGTCGCCGCGGCGCCGAGATTGGCCCACACCACCGCCATGTTGTTGTTGCCGCCGACCAGGCCGATGGTGAGCGCGGCGATGCGCGGCAGGAAGGCGAAGGCGAGGAAGCTCAGCGCCTGCAGCGCCAGGCTGGCGCCGAGCGCGGTCGCGGCGTAGAGCAGCACCTGCTGCGGCTGGCGCAGGATGAGGTCGCGCACGCCGTCCATGATGCCGATGGCGAAGAGCAGCAGCATCAGCACATTGAGGCCGGAGAGCTCGAGCGCGTGGCGCTTCAGCCGGTCGACGCCGATGAGCCGGCGCAGCAGCGCCGTGGCGAGCGCCGCGCCGCCGGTGAACAGCACCAGGTTGCGCATCAGCGGCAGGATGCCGATGCCGAGCTTGAGCCCGATCAGGCCCAGCACCAGCGGCGGCAGTGTGAAGGGCATGAGGAAGGTGCCGGCGACCATGAGCAGCAGCGCCAGCGCCCCGTCGAGGCCGAGCAGCAGCGCGATCGCCGCGACCGAGATCAGCGGCGGCGACGCCGCCCACAGCACCAGGCCTTGCGCCAGCGCGGCGGGCAGGCCGATGGCGCGGCAGGCGAGCGCGGTCGCCACCGGCACGGCGACGAGCGACCAGGCGAGCACCAGCGCCAGCAGCCCCGGCCGGCGCGCATGGGCGGCGAGCGCCGGCCAGTCGATGCTGAGGAAGCTCGCGGCGGTGAGCAGGAAGATGAAGAGGCTGAGCGCCGGCCTGAGCAGCGCCGCGAGCGGCGGCAGCAGCAGGCCGATGAACAGCCCGCCCGCCAGGATCCAGGTGCCGTGGCGTCCGAGCAGCGCGAGGGGACGCAGCATCAGGGGCGCCGCGCGAGGGCGATGCGCCGGCCGAGCTGCGGCGGCGCCGGCAGGCGGCGATGCTGGTCGAGCAGGCGCTCGACCGCTTCCTGCGCCGACGCCGGCAGCGGCGCGGCTTTGGGGCCGGCGAGGTCGACATGGAGCGCCAGCAGCTCGCTGGTGGCGGCGAGATAACCCTCCTCGCCATGGGTCATGCGGTGGAAGAAGTGCAGGCGCTTGGCGTCGGCGTCGATGAGCTGCGTGTCGATGGCGATGGGCGCGCCGAGCCTCAGCTCCCGGTCGTAGGTGACGTGCGCCTCGAGCACGTAGATCGAGCAGTTGGTGGTGCGGCGATAGGCCTCGCCCAGCCCGAGATGGTCGAGCAGCCCGTCCGTCGCCTTGTCGAAGGCGAGAACGTAGTAGGCGACGTTCATGTGGCCGTTGTAATCGATCCAGCCCGGCTGGACCGTGGTGCGGAACGGGGCGAGCGGCGGCGGCATCTTCGTCTCCCGCGGGTCGGGCCCATCTTTACCAAAGCCGCGCCGCCCTTTGGCAACCATTTCGCAAGAAAGCTTGGGCAGTATTCCCGGAGGGCATGGCGGCCGGCGCCGTCCTTCCGCCCGGGGCGAGGCCATGGCGATGGCGCAGGCCGACGATTTCAGGCAGGCGAAGGGGTTTTCCGACCAGGCGGTCGCGGACATGCTCGCCCATGAGGTGCCGCCGACGCCGGAGAACTACGCCGTCTGGTACGCCTATGCGACCGGGCTGCTGCCGGAGTTGACGCGCACCATCGACATCCTGGTTTCCAACAATCAGGAGTTCACCGCGGCGCTCAATGCCGAGCTTTATAATCGATTTTGCGATACCGGCCGGCATTTCAACCTGCTGCAGGAGACCGGCGGCCGGCTGCAATACGCCGTCGACCAGGTCATGCGCTACGTCAAGACGGCCTCGGGCGACGCCAGCGCCTTCGGCAAGACGCTCGACCGGTATTCGACCACCATGGGCAGCGCGCCGGGCGACGAGGAGATGCGCGCCTTCATCTCCGGCCTCATCCTCGAGACGCAGCGCATGGCCGAGCAGAATCGCAGCCTCGAGGACAAGCTCACCCAGTCCTCGGGCGAGATCGCCGAACTCAGGCAGAATCTCGAGGTGGTGCGGCGCGAGGCGATGACCGACGCGCTCACCGGCATTCCCAACCGCAAATTCTTCGAGACCCGGTTGCGCGAGGCGGCGCGCGACGCGATGGAGAGCGGCGAGGCGCTGAGCCTGCTCATCGCCGACATCGACCATTTCAAGCAGTTCAACGACACCTACGGCCACCAGCTCGGCGAC
>JASHTP010000236.1 GCA_030040495.1 Alphaproteobacteria bacterium | reverse complement strand
GAACCGCCGGGCGATGTCGGGAAGATCGTCGTCGGCGCGCGTGACATAGGTCTCGACCGCGCCGACCGCCGTCGCGCCGGGCGGCAGCGGATAGACCGCCGCCGGCGCCGGAGCCGCAGTGCAGAGGACGAACGCCAGTGCACACGCGCCGACGCTCGTCCGGCGTTGGCGACGATCTCCGCTCATCGCTGCTCCGCCGGCGCCGACGCGCCGGCCCGCCGTCACTTGCGCAGGCTGCGATTATACATCTTATCGGCGCGCTGGGTCGCCGCCTGCGCCTGTTGCTCGGCCGCCTGCGCCGTCTGCAGCGCCTGCTGTGCGGTCTGCAGCGCCTTGTCCGCTTCCGCCTTGCTCTCGTTGGCCGCGTTCAGCGCCGCGGCGTCGGTCGACGCCGCGGGCGCGCCTTCGCTCGCGCAAGCGGCGAGCAGCAGCGGCGCGGCGAGCAGCAGAAGCGAGCCCTTGCGCAAATTTTCCGACCGCATCTCGAGCCTCCCTTGGTTCACCGCGCGGCGCCGCGCCGCGCGGCCTTCGCTAAAGTTGGGCGCGTCGGTTAACGCGGCGATGACCGCACGATTAAATCTTTTTCGTGAACGGGTTTTTATCTTCGGAGGGCGCCGCCGCGCGCGCCCGTGCGGACGCGTTCAGCCCGCTTCGGCCGGCGTCGCCGACAGCGCGCTCTTGCGCTTCCTCACGCTGTCGGATTTGAGCTGGCCGCAGGCGGCCATGATGTCCTCGCCGCGCGGTGTGCGCACCGGCGAGGAGTAGCCGGCGTCGTTGACGATGTCGGCGAATTCCTTGATCGCCGCCTCGCCCGAGCGCTCATAGGGCGCGCCGGGCCAGGGATTGAACGGGATGAGATTGACCTTGGCGGGAATGCCGGCGAGCAGCCGCACCAGCGCGCGCGCCTCGGCCGGGCTGTCGTTGACGCCCTTCAGCATGACGTACTCGAAGGTGATGCGCCGCGCGTTGCTCGCGCCGGGATAGGTGCGGCAGGCCTCGAGCAGCTCCGCCAGCGGATATTTCCGGTTGATCGGCACCAGCACGTCCCTGAGCTCGTCGGTCACCGCATGGAGCGAGATGGCGAGGTTGACGGCGAGCTCCTCGCCGCAGCGCCGGATCATCGGCACCACGCCCGAGGTGGAGAGCGTGATCTTGCGCCGCGACAGCGACAGGCCCTCATGGTCCATGACGATCTTCAGCGCCGCGGCGACGTTGTCGTAATTGAAGAGCGGCTCGCCCATGCCCATGAGCACGATGTTGGTGAGCTGGCGGTCGTCCTGCGGCGACGGCCATTCGCCGAGCGCGTCGCGCGCCAGCATCACCTGGCCGACGATCTCCGCCGCGGTGAGGTTGCGCACCAGGCGCTGCGTGCCGGTGTGGCAGAATGTGCAGGTGAGCGTGCAGCCGACCTGCGAGGAGACGCAGAGCGTGCCGCGATCCTCCTCGGGGATGTGGACGCATTCCGCTTCCTGCCCGTCGGCGAAGCGCAGCAGCCATTTGCGCGTGCCGTCGAGCGAGGCGAGAGCGCGCGCGACGCTCGGCCTGCCGACGACATAGCGCTCGGCGAGCGCGGCGCGGAACGCCTTCGACAAGGTGGTCATCGCCGCGATATCGGTGACGCCGCGGTTGTAGATCCAGTGCCAGAGCTGGCGCACGCGGAAAGGCTCGGCGCCCATCGCCGTCATCTCGGCGGCGAGCGCGGCGCGGGAGAGGCCGACGAGCTCCTTGCGGGTCTCGGCCGCGGCCGGCGAAGTTTCCATGACGGCGCAAGATATAGGGGCGGGCGGGCGCCGGCGCAAAGGAAAAGGCCGCCGCCGCTTTCCGGTTGCGCCGGCCGCTTCGGCCCGGCACTCTGGCCGGCCCGCAACCAGCCCCGGCCGAGCCCATGGCCCTCGACCCCGCCCGCGTCACCCTCGATCCCCAGGCCAAGGCGCTGCTCGACATGATCGCGCTGGCCGGGCGCATCCCCTACACCGAGATCACCCCGGCCCAGGCGCGGGCGCAGTTCGTCGAGCTGTGCCGGCGCACGCGCAAGCCGGCGGAATGGCCGGTGAGCGCCCGCGACCTCGAGCTTCCCGGCCCCGCCGGGCCGCTGCGCGCGCGGCTCTTCCGGCCAAGCGAGGCCGGGGCGGCGGCGCTGCCGGTGCTCGCCTTCTTCCATGGCGGCGGCTGGTGCATCGGCGATCTCGACACCCACGACCCCGCCTGCCGCCAGCTCGCCCTCGAGGCGCGCTGCGCCGTGCTCTCGGTCGATTATCGCCTGGCGCCGGAGAATCGCTTCCCCGCCGCGGTCGAGGATTGCTTCGCCGCGCTGCGCTTTCTCGCCGAGGCGGGCGCCGGCCTCGGCCTCGATCCCCGCCGCCTCGCGGTGGGCGGCGACAGCGCCGGCGGCAACCTCGCGGCGGTGAGCGCGCTGCTCGCGCGCGACGCCGGCATCGCCTTGCGCGGCCAGGTGCTGATCTATCCCGCCACCGATTTCAGCTTGGCCCGGCCGTCGCACGAGGATTATGCCGAGGGCTTCCTGCTGACCCGCGACTCCATGGCCTGGTTCGGCGGCAACTACGTCGCGCCCGCCGCGCATGCCGACTGGCGCGCCTCGCCGATCCTGGCGCCCGACCATTCGCGCCTGCCGCCGGCGATCGTCATCGTCGGCGAGTGCGATCCCTTGCGCGACGAGAGCCGCGACTATGCGGAGCGGCTGCGCGCCGCCGGGACCGAGGCGAGCTTCCATCTCCATCCCGGCATGATCCACGGCTTCTTCACCATGGGCGGCGCGATCTCCGCCGCCGACCGGGCGATCGCGCAGTCGGCCGCGCATCTGCGCCGCGTCTTCGCCGATTAGGCGGAGGCCGGGCGGCGGCGCCTTGCGGTCTCGGCGTGACTCTGTCCGGTGTCGCTTGCGCGCCGCTAGCGCTTGACGCCGCAAGCCTTGTCGATCGCGGCGAGCGCCTGGGAGAAGCCCGCGAGCGAATAGATGTCGGTCGTCGCCGTGCCGCGCGCCGAGGTGCCCTTGATGATCGCCTGCTTGCCCTTGGCGAGCGCCTCCACCACCGCCCGGTCGGTCGCGGCGTCCCGCGTCCAGGCGCCGTCCTTGTCGGTGAACAGCGAGAATTTCTTGCCGTCGATGGCGAGCTCCGCGTCCGAGCCCTCCTTGAAGAGATAGCCGGAGGTGAAGCTCACCTCGTTGAAGCGCTTCTCGCTCGGCCGGTGCGTGACGCTGGCGAAGATGGCCGAGCGCTTGGCGTTGCCCGGCTCGCTCTTGCTCGGCTTGCCGATGAGATAGCAGATCTTCGCGTTCCTGACCGTGTCGGTGTAGGCGTCCCAGCCTTCGGCGCCGCCGATGCGGTTGATGCTCTGGCCCGGCGCCTGGATCTCGTGCTGCGCCGGGTTGCCCTCCGCCGGCAGGCGCGTTGCCGCGACGGCAGCGGCGGCGAGGGCGAGGGTGAGAAGGCCGGCGAGCGGCAGCGTGAAACGTTGCATGGCG
Organism: Alphaproteobacteria bacterium; assembly: GCA_030040495.1. Lineage (GTDB taxonomy): Bacteria > Pseudomonadota > Alphaproteobacteria > ATCC43930 > CGMCC-115725 > DAHUYF01. Next base: position 2,792 of record JASHTP010000236.1, on the reverse strand, counting down.
CAACCATAACCAATGAGCTGCGGGGCGCCAAGCGCAGTTGTCAGTTCTCAATGGTCAGTTTTCAGTGGCGCGAAGCTCGACCGACCACTGATGACTGAAAACTGAAAACTGGCTAAAGCTTGGTCCACCGACAACGGGGGCAAAAAATGCGCGCGGCCTTGTGCAAGGAGTTGGGCGGACCGGAGCGGCTGGTGGTGGAAGAGGTGCCGCCGCCGCCGCTCCGCGCCGGCACGGTGCGCATCGATATTCACGCCGCGGGCGTCAACTTCGCCGACATCCTGCTCATCGCCGGCCAGTATCAGGACCGCCCGCCGCTGCCCTTCATCCCCGGCATGGAGGTGGGCGGCGTGGTGCGCGAGGTCGCGGACGGCGTCAGCCACCTCAAGCCCGGCGACCGCGTGCTCGCCTCGGTCGGACGCGGCGGCTATGCCGAGGAGGTGGTGGTCGAGGCCGCGCTCGTCCATCGCATTCCCGACCGCATGGATTTCGTCACCGCCGCCGGCTTTCCCGTCGCCTACAGCACCTCGCACGGCGCCTTCGCCTGGCGCGGCCGGCTGAAGCCCGGCGAGACCGTGCTGGTGCTGGGCGCGTCGGGCGGTGTCGGCCTCACCGCGGTCGAGATCGCCAAGGCGATGGGCGCCAAGGTCATCGCCGCCGCCGGCGGCGCGGAGAAGCTCGCCGTCGCCAAGCGCGCCGGCGCCGACCATCTGGTCGATTATACCAGCGAGGATCTGCGCGAGCGCGTCAAGGAGATCACCGGCGGCCGCGGCGTCGATCTCGTCTACGATCCCGTCGGCGGCGACGCCTTCGACAAGAGCCTGCGCTGCATCGCCTGGGAAGGCCGCTTCATCGTCATCGGCTTCGCCGCCGGCCGCATCCCGCAAATCCCCGCCAATCTCGTGCTGGTCAAGAACATCGACGTGATCGGCTTCTTCTGGGGCTCCTATCGCCATCACAAGCCGCACATGATGGGCGAGTCCTATCAGCAACTCTTCCGCTGGTTCGAGGAAGGGAAGCTCAACCCGCACGTCTCGCATCGCGTGCCGCTGGCGCGCATCGGCGAGGCGCTCGAGCTGCTGAAGGCGCGCAAATCAACCGGGAAGGTCGTGGTCACGATCCGGTGATCGCGCGGCGCGCTCCCTCCGGGGATGAAATTCCGGCGGCCGCCTTATTATGAGAGTGACTGCTCTCGAACCGCTGGAGGTGCAGAGATGGGCAAATTTCTCCGCGTCACCGCCGCTTCGCTGGCACTCCTCGCGCTGGGTGGCTGCGTCGTCGCGCCGCCACCGCCCACCTACGGTTACGGCTATGGCTATGCGCCGCCCGCCTATTATTATGGCCCGCCGGTCGTCGTCGGCTTCGGCTTCGGCAATGGCTGGGATCACCATTGGAGGTAAGCATGTTCCGCCAAGGACTGGGTCTCGCCCTCGCGGCAGCGTTGGCGTTCGGTGCCGCGTCGCCGGCGCTGGCCGATTGGCACGACCACGACATCGGTCACTTCCGCGACCACGATCTCGCCTATTGGCGCGGTGGCCATTGGTTCCATGGCTACCATGAAGGCCGCCTCGGCTGGTGGTGGATGGTCGGGGGGGCCTGGTACTTCTACCCGGCGCCGATCTACCCCTACCCCGATCCCTATGTGCCGCCCTACGCCGCGCCGGGCGCCCCCGCCTGGTACTACTGCCCGCCGGCGCAGAGCTATTATCCTTATGTTCCGACCTGTCCGGTGCCGTGGCAGGTGGTGCCGGCGCGGTGAAGGTTCGGCGGCAAATCCGCTCCGAGCAGCTCCCGCGCTTGCGGCGCGAGCGCTCGCGGGGTCAGCCCGCGGCCTGGCGCACGAAATAGATCAGATCGAGCTCGGGCGGCGCGACCGCGGTCTGGCTCAACATGTCGTGCACCTGGCCGCGGTGATGGGTCTGGTGATTGAAGAGATGGCCGAGCACGAGGCGGTGGGGCGTGGCGAAATCCTCGCCCTTGGTGTTGCGGTAGTGGAGCGGCTCGTCGAGCCGGGACGCGGCGATGCCGTCGACCAGCCCCAGCAGCAGCGCATCCTGCGCCCGCCGCGCGGCGCGCAGCGGCGCGAACTTCTCATAGAGGATCTTGTTGAGCGGCAGCACCAGCGTGCCGCCGGCGAGCCGGCTCATCCACAGGCGGTCGCCGACCAGGATGTGGTTGAGCGTGGCGTGGATCGAGCCGAAGAAGGCGCGGCGCTTCGCCTTGAGCTCGCTCTCGGCCAACGCGGCGCACGCGGCGTAGAGTCGCTCGTTGGCCCAGGCATTGTAGCGCGCGAGCAGGTTGAAATAGGCGTCGGCCATGGCGCGTCGACTCTAACGGCCCGCCGCGGGCAAAGCCAGCGCACGGCTGCGGCACCGATGCCGTCGAAACTTCGCCGCCTTCCTATTATGATGGCGGCAGCAGGGGAAGCGGCATGAGCATCATCCGGCAGGCGAGGCTCGCCGATGCGCGCGCCATCGGCCAGATCGAAATTGAGACCTGGCGCGCGACCTATGCCGGCATGCTGCCCGACCGCGTGCTGCTCGGCATGTCCGAGCCGCGTCAAGCCGCTTCCTGGGCCGGCTTCCTGCGCCACCGGCCGGGCGACGTCTATGTCGCGGAAGCGGCTGCTCCGGCGGCGCGACTGCTCGGTTTCGGCAATTGCGGGCCGCAGCGCGACCCCGCCTTCGACTTCGCCGGCGAGGTCTACACCCTTTATGTAGCGCCCGACGCGCAGGGTTCCGGGCTCGGCCGGCAGCTGCTGCTGGCGCTCTTCGCGCGGCTCGTCCAAAGCGGCC
>JASHTP010000235.1 GCA_030040495.1 Alphaproteobacteria bacterium | reverse complement strand
GTCGTGCGGAACAGGCCCCTGAAGAAGACAAATCCCTGCCGATCGACCCCGCCGCGAATGTCGTCGGCGGATAAGGGCATGTTCAGGAAATCGGGCTTGAGCGCGCGCGCCTGGATGAAATAGTTCTTCTTGACCGAAACCGAGTCTGGCGTGACCACCCGCGTAAACCAGTCGTCGCCCATGTTGAGCCAGCGCTGTTTCATGTGGTCGGCGCAGGCCTGCACGGCGCCTTGTTCAAGCGGCGTTTGCGCCTCGCTCATGGACCCGCAGAGGCCAGTGGCGAGCCCGACCATCGCCACTGCCAAGCCAATTTTTTTCATTGGTGGGATCTCCCCCCTTTTTCCGCCCGACGAGAGAACACGAGCGGCCGACGAGGCTCTGTGCGATGCGAGAGCCAACAAGCCGGATCGCTCATCCCCGCGGCATACTATGTACGACCGGTCGCCACAATAAAATTGACGCATTTGGGCGGCCTCCCCCCTGTCGGTGATTGGCGCTTCTGCGACCTCCTGCGACAGACGACGGATGGCCGCTTTCCGCGACGACGCAGACATTTCGCCCTTCCCGGGGCGCGCGTTCGTTGCCCCAGGGGAGACCCGCCCTAATCCCGCTTCGCCGCCGCCAGCGAGTAGCGGGGATCGGCGGCGAGGCAGTCGGCTTCCGGCAAGCCCAGCTCGCGCCGCACCAGGTTGGTGCCGAGCACCATCGCCGCCATCTTGTACTGCGCGTGGCGGCGGCTCATGCCCTCGCGACCCATGCCGCAATCCGACGAGATCACGAGCCGCTCCGGCGGGATGTGCTTCAGCGCCTCGCGGATCAGCGACGCCACCTGCTCGGGCCGCTCCACCTGCAAGGTATGGTGGTCGATGACGCCGATCACGATCTTCTTGCCGGTGATGATCCTGCCGATCGCTTCGAGGTCGCCCGGGCCGGAGGAGCAGGTCTCGAAGGTGATGGCGTCGCACTCGAGCGTGTTCAGCGCCTCGAGCGTCGGGCGATAGCTCTGCACCTCCTTGAAGATGCGCTGCTGCGCCGGGTTGCCCCAGCAGGTGTGGCACCAGATCTCGGTCTTGGCGCGCAGGCCCTTCACCGTGTTGTTGAAGAGCCGGGCGAGGTCCTTGGTGTCGAGCTTGCCGAAGGTCTTGCCGCGCGCCGGCACCATGTGGATCTGCGGCTCTTCGAGCTGGATCACCGGCGCGCCCGCCTCGGCAAGCTCGGTCAGCTCCGCGTTGAGCGCGTCGGAAATCGCCCAGCTGCGCTCCACCGGGTCCTTGTAGTAGCTGTCGGCGACCGAGGCGGCGATCAGCTCCGGCAGGATGGTGCCGAACTTGACCGGCTTGCGCGTCAGCCGCTGCGCCACTTTCCACATCGCCGCATACTGAAGATTGCCGCGCCCGACCGGTCCGACGATGCGCGGCAGCACCCGCGCCTCGAGGAAATCATGCAGGATATGCCCGCGCGGATGCGCCGCCTGCGCCACGTGGTAGGCGGTCATCTCGCCCTGCGGCGCGAAGCCCGTCATGTGCCGCGGCGGATAGCTCTGCCAGCTCATGCCGGCGACCTCGTCGTCGAAATGCGCGTCGCCGTCGGTCACGATGTCGAGCCCGGCGGTCTCCTGCGCGCGCAGATGCACCGAGACCGCGTCCTCGTACTGCTCGCGGTAGCGCGCATGCATCATCGCTTCGAGGAAGCTGCGCGATCCCAGCGCCGCGTCGTACCAGTGCGGCCGCGGCAGCGATCCCGTGATCGAGGTCGGCAGGACGATGTCGGCCGAGGCTTTGTACATGGCTTCCTCCCGATCTTCTAAGGGAGCGTCGAAGGCTGCTTCTTGCCCCTCTCCGCCCCAATGGGGCGGAGAGGCAGGGTGAGGTGGGGAATGCGCGCGTCCTCTTCTTTCACCCTTCCGTCACTGAATCGCCCCGAATGCAGCACGAACCGGCTTCGTCACGATGGGCTGCGCCGCACTCTAGCGCAAGATCGCGCTCCGCGCGCTGTGGCGACGTCAGGGTGCTAATGTATTGACAATTGGATGTACGTATGCCCACCTTGAGAGGTGGGCGTGCGGGTTTCCGGATTTGACTGGGATGATGCCAACCGGGACAAGTGCCGGAAGCACGGGGTCTCGGCAGCGGCGATCGAGTCGCTGTTTCGGCGGCCGATCGCGGTCGTTCCCGATCCAGCGCATTCGCGCGCCGAAACGCGGTTCAAGGCGATCGGAAGGACCGGGCACGGCCGGAGTGTGCTGATCGTCTTCACGCTCCGCTCGCGCGCCGGCGAAATCTTCATCCGTCCGATCAGCGCCCGTTACATGCACGCCAAGGAGGTCAGGCACTATGAAGAAGAAATTGCCAAGGCTGAGAAGCGATAAGGCGGCGGAGGCTTTCGTCGCCGAGGCCGACCTGACCGACTACGACCTCTCGGAAATGCGGCCGGTGCGCTTCGAGTTCCAGCCCAAGAGCGAGCGGGTGAACATGCGCTTGCCCAAGCCGCTGCTGAAGGCGGTCAAGGCCTCGGCCGCCAAAGCCGGAGTGCCTTATCAGCGGTTCATCCGTCAGGCGCTGGAGATGGCGGTCCAGCCGCGCAAGCGGGTCTAGAGCGCCGGCCGACGGAGCGCAGCCCTACCCCACCTTCACCATCCGCTTGCCGCGATTCTCCCCGGCGAGCAGCCCCACCAGCACCCGCGCCTCGAGGAAATCATGCAGGATATGCCCGCGCGGATGCGCCGCCTGCGCCACGTGGTAGGCGGTCATCTCGCCCTGTGCCGCGCAGCCATCTCATCCTGAATCCTTCTCCGCCCGCGCGGACGGAGAAGGGCTTGTTCACGCCGTGGCGCCGGCGCTAATCGAGAATGAAGGTGATCTCGACCGTGGCGCGGTATTCGGCGATCTTGCCGTTCGCCACTTTCGCCTTCTGCTCGATCACTTCGAGCCCGGTGATGCCGCGCAGCGTCTTGGCGGCGCGCTTCAGCCCGGCATCGACGGCGTCCTGGAAGCTCTTGGTCGAGGCGGCGGTAATCTTGGTGACGCGGGCAACCGCTTCCGTCATCGCACCCTCCTCTCAGAGATCCGCGTGAAGAACGCGCCCGTCACTCTACACCCCCCTCACGCCACCTTCACCATGCGCTTGCCGCGGTTCTCGCCGGCGAGCAGCCCGATGAGCGCGCCGGGCGCGTTCTCGAGCCCGTCGACGATGTCCTCGCGGACCTTGAGCTTGCCGGCGGCGACCCAGGATTTGAGGTCCTTCAGCGCCTTCGCCCGCTCGGCCGCGTAATCCATGACGATGAAGCCCTGCAAGGTCAGCCGCTTCACCACGATGAGCCCGGGCACGCCGCGCGGCCCGTGCGGGGCCGGGGCGCCGTCATATTGCGAGACCGCGCCGCAGCAGGCGATGCGGCCATGCTGGTTCATCTGGAAGAGGCAGGCCTCGAGGATGTCGCCGCCGACATTGTCGAAATAGACGTCGATGCCGTCGGGCGCCGCCGCCTTGAGCGACTTGAAGAGCGGCCCCGCCTTGTAGTCGACCGCCGCGTCGAAGCCCAGCTCCCCGGTGAGCCAGGCGCATTTCTCGGCGCCGCCGGCGATGCCGACGGCGCGGCATCCCTTGATCTTGGCGATCTGGCCGACGAGCGAGCCGACCGAGCCCGCCGCGGCGGAGACGACGACGGTCTCGCCGCGCTTCGGCCGTCCGGCGCGCAGCAGGCCGAAATAGGCGGTGAGGCCGGCGATGCCATAGACGCTGAGGAGATGGGTCAGCGGCTTGAGCTTCGGCAGCTTCAACGCGCGCTTTGCCGGCAGCACCGCGTAATCCTGCCAGCCGGTGTCGGCGAAGACGAGGTCGCCGGGCCTGAGCCCCGGCGCTTTCGACGCCACGATCTCGGCGAGCGCGCCGCCGGCCATGACGCTGCCGGCCTCGACCGCGGAGCGGTATGTGGCGCCCTGCATCCAGGCGCGGTTGGCGGCGTCGAGCGAGATGTAGCGCACCCGCGCCAGCACCTCGCCTTTGCCCGGCACCGGCATCGCCGCCTCGCTCAGGCGGAAATGCTCCGGCCCGAGCTTCCCCTTCGGCGTCTCGACCAGCAGCACCTGGCGGTTGCGCTCGCTCATCGCTTCCCCTTTCGCATTGCGCGGCGATTGTGGGGCATCGGCGCGGGCGCGGTCCAGGGGTTGAAGGGCTTCGGGATCGAAGCGCACGATCTTCCGGCATATTCCTCCCTCGTCGCCGCGAAAGCGGGGACCCAGGGCCCAAGCCCCGATCGGCGATGTCCGTGGCTCCTGGGACGACCCGTCCGCTCGCTCTGCGAGCGGACCCGAAGGGCTGGCCGCAAAGCGGCCAAGCGGGTCGTCCGCTTTCGCGGGCAAGACGAAGAAGGAAAACGCGGCCCGACGAAACCCGCCGCTAAATCGACTCCGTCCCCGGCTGGCTCGGCGCCGCTTGCGGGACCGGCTTCGCCGCGGCGGGCTTGGCGGGCGGCGCGGGGGTCGTCGTGTAGTCCGGCACGATGCGCGCCTGGTTGCCGGTGATCACCAGCACCTTCTGCCCGAGCGGCAGCGGCGTCGGCTCGCGCTGCGTCACCGACACCAGCTCGCCCTTCGCCGTCGCGACGATATATTCCCAGCCCGTGGTCTCCTCGCCGACATGTTCGAGCGTGCTGCCGACGATGCCGCCGAGGAAGGTGCCGCCGACCGCCCCCAGCGCCGAGCTCACGCCTTCGATCTTGGACTGGGCGCCGAGCACGCCGCCGGCGGCGCCGCCGCTGACCGCGCCGATGGTGCCGTCGCCGCTGATCGTCACCTGGCGGAAGCCGATGACGGTGCCGCGCTCGACCTTGTTGGCCTGCTGGACGGCGTTGGCGGCATAGATGTCGGGGGAATAATCGGGCGCGCAGCCGACGAGGGCGGCGAGCGCCAGGGCCCGAAGGCCGAACTCGATGAAGCGTGACACGGGCGATCACCCCAGCGAGACTGGCATAGGGTGGTAAGCCATTCCGCTGCTGCTGTCACGCGGCATTCCTGCGGAAAAATTGCGGCGGCGTCGCCATAATCTTCCGGCCCGCCGGTCCGGCTTTCGTCGATAGGAAAAAGAATTCAGCGCGGAGGACGCCGAGGCTGCGCCAAGGACGCGAAGGCGATCTTTGCCGCCGCTGCGTCCTCCGCGCGTCCTTTGCGTTCTCCGCGCTAAGCCTTGTCTGACGCGGTCGAAGGCGCGGTCAGCGCCGGACCTGGCGCAGCAGGTCGATGAGGGCGCCGCGCGCCGTCTTCTCGTCGACGCCGAGCTCGGCGAGCTCGCCTTCGGCGATGGCGTCGCAGAGCCGCTCCATCTGCAGCACCAGCGCGGCGATCTCCGCCGGCGGCCGCGCCTCCGGTCCGGCCCAGCGCCGCGTCTGCTCGATCTGGCGCCGGCGGAACTCGGTGCGCGCCTGGCGCACCACCTCGTTCTCGAGCGCGAGCTGGCGCAGGCTGCGGCGGAACTGCCGGTAGGCGCGGTGATGCGCGATGACGGCGTCGACCAGCTTCGCCATCGGCGCGCGCTCCGCCAGCAGGGTGCCGATGACGCGCGCCTCCTCCTCCTCCCAGGCGCGGTAGACGGCGACGAAGATCGCGGTCTTGTCGCGGAACCAGCGGTAGAAGGTCTGCGGCGCGAAGCCGGCGCGCCGCGCGATCTTGTTGCTGTCGGTGCCGTCGAAGCCGTGCTGGTTGAACTCGCGCGCCGCCGCGGCGACGAGCTTTCCCGCCGTGTCGCCGGGCGGCGCCTTGCCCCCCGCTGCCGCGCGCTGCGCCATGGCGCCGGTGATAGCCGCGCCGCCGCGGCCGCGCAACGCTTGACTCCCGCGCCGCAAGTGATAGCAATATCACATTACGGAGCGGAGGCGATCATGAGCGGAATCGTCAGCGGCGCGCTGCAGGCGAGCGAGTGGAGACCCTCGGGCACCGACGGCATCGACTATGCGGTGCTGCGCCCGCAGGAGAGCGGCGGCTACACCATCTTCGTGCGCATGGCCAAGGGCACCCACGGCGCCGAGCACGCGCATCCCGGCGGCGAGGAGCTCTATGTCATCTCGGGCGACGTCACCGTCGGCGACCATCGTCTCGCCGCCGGCGCCTATCTCTACACGCCGCCCGGCCGCGCCCACGCCATCGACGCCCACGCCGACAGCGTGCTGCTCGTCTCGCTGCCGAAAGGCGCGGCGTACGGCTAGAGGGCGCTGCGCTGCAGATCCGCGATGCGTCCTTCGACAGGCTCAGGATGAGGAACATTCTTTATGGCACAAAGAAAATTCGCCTCATCCTGAGCGCGAGCGAAGCGAGCAGTCGAAGGACGCAGTGAGTTAGTCCAAGCGGATCGCGCCACCCCCTCAGAACTGATACCGTCGCAACCCGCCATCGACGGGGATCACCGTGCCGGTGATGTAGCGCGCCAGCGGCGAGGCGAGGAAGACGGCGAGCACCGCGAGATCCTCGGGCTGGCCGTACTCGCCCACCGGGATCTCGGTGTCGGAGAAGCGCTTCCGGTCCTCGGGCGGATAGTTGCGCAGGATCTGCTCGCTGATGATGCGGCCGGGCGCGATCGAGTTGACGGTGATGCCGTGCCGGCCGACATCGCGCGACAGGCCCTTGGCCCAGGCATGCATCGCCGCCTTGGCGGCGAAGGCGGCGTTGAGCTTCTCCGGCTCGGACTTGCCGGTGATGTTGATGATGCGGCCCCAGCGCCGCGCCATCATCTGCGGCAGCAGCGCATGGGTGATCTGGCGCTGGCGGGTGAAGTTGAGGGTGAGCGCCTCCTCCCAGCGCTCTTCCGGCGCGTCGAGCGGCATCGGCCGGCTGCCGCCGGCGCAATTGACCAGGATCTCGACCTGGCCCAGCGCCGCCAGCGCCGCGGCGGCGACGCGCTCGGCCGCATCTTCCGCCATGATGTCCTGGACGATCAGCGCTGGCCGTTTTCCGCCAGACCCCTCGATTTCTGCCGCCAGCGTCTCCAGCAGCTCGCGGCGCCGCGCCACCACGGCGAGCCGCGCGCCTTCCGCCGCCAGGCCGCGCGCGATGGCGCGGCCGATTCCCATGCTGGCGCCGGTCACCAGCGCATTCCTCCCCGACAGTTGCAGCTCCATCGCCGTCCCTCCCTGGCCGCGCCAAGCTTAGGGAGCGCGCGGCCGAAGAGCCAGCCGACAAGCGTGCGATGGTGCTTCCTTCCACCGTCATGCGCGGGCTTGTCCCGCGCATCCACGTCTTGCGGCAGGCCACGGCCAGGCGTGGATGGCCGGGCCAAGCCCGGCCATGACGAAGGAGGCGAGGGCGCCCCTTGAATTCGACAGCATTTCGATATATCTTATGATTCGATATATCGAAACCCTATCGAGGTTCACTTATGCATCATCGACATCAACAGGAAGGCGGCCGCGGCCGCCGCTTTGCCCGCGGCGCCTTTGCCGGCGAGTTCGGCGGGCGCTTCGGCCATCGCCGCCACGGCATGCGCGGCCGCATCTTCGACCATGGCGATCTGCGCTACCTGCTGCTGCATCTCATCGCCGAGCGGCCGCGCCACGGCTACGATCTGATCAAGGCGATCGAGGAAAAGTTCGGCGGCATGTACAGCCCGAGCCCCGGCGTCATCTATCCGACGCTGACGCTCCTCGAGGAGCTCGGCCATATCCGCCCGGCCGAAGGCGACGGCAGCAAGAAGGCCTATGCGGTGACGGCGGAAGGCAGCGCCTTCCTCGCCGCCAACCGCGCCGCGGTCGAGCAGGTGCTGGCGCGCATGGCCGCGGCGGCCGCGGCCTTCGGCGGTGGCCCGGCGCCGGAGATCCTGCGCGCCATGCACAATCTCCGCCTGGCGCTGCGCATCCGCCTCGGCCGCGGCGCGCTCGGCGCCGAGGAGGTGCGCCGCGTCACCGACATCCTCGACCGCGCCGCCGGCGAGGTCGAGCGCAGCTGAGCGTCGCCGGCCTCGGCAGGCGAGGGGTCCGGCGGTATCATCGACCCCGTCCGTGCAAGCGGACTACGTCAATGGGGTAGTGCGAAAAATTACTCATTGAAGTACGTCAATGGGGTAGGTCGAGGGAGGGCGTGCGGGATGCGTTGGCGGATCGGCGCGGTCACCGTCACCAAGATCGTCGAGCTCGAGGCGGTCGGCGGCAGCCGCTTCATCCTGCCGCAGGCGACGCGCGAGGCGGTGCTGCCCATCGACTGGCTCAGGCCGCATTTCGCCGACGCCGAAGGCCGGCTCAAGATGAGCGTGCATGCGCTCGTCGTCGAGACGCCGAGCCGCCGCGTCGTCGTCGACACCTGCATCGGCAACGACAAGCAGCAGCGCGCGATCCCGACCTGGAACGGGCTGCGCACCGCCTTCCTCGAGGATCTCGCCGCCGCCGGATATCCGCGCCAGTCGATCGACACGGTGCTCTGCACCCATCTCCATGTCGATCATGTCGGCTGGAACACCATGCTGGTCGACGGGCGCTGGGTCCCGACCTTCCCCCGCGCGCGCTACCTCATGGGCCGCGTCGAGTTCGAGCATTGGCGCGCCCAGCGCGAGAATGCCGGGGCGGCGGCGGTGTTCGCCGATTCGGTGGCGCCGGTGTTCGATGCCGGCCTGGTCGAGCTCGTCGACGCCGACCAGCGCATCGACGGCGAGCTGAGCCTGGTGCCGACGCTCGGCCACACCCCCGGCCATGTCAGCCTGCGCATCTCCTCGCGCGGCGAGGAGGCGCTCATCACCGGCGATTTCCTCCACCATCCCTGCCAGATGGCGCGGCTCGACTGGTCGTCGGCGGCGGATCACGATCCCGCTCTCGCCGCCGCGACCCGGCGCCGCATGTTCGCCGAACTCGCCGGCACGCCGACGCTGGTCATCGGCACGCATTTCGCCGGCGCCACCGCCGGCCATGTGCGGGTGGATGGCGAGGCCTACCGGCTGGCGGTGCCGTGACGCGCGGCGCTCCGGTATCCCCGCCGCTGTTTCCCGTGAAACCGGCGCGGTCGCCACCGGGCGACGGCGGTTGCTCCCGAGCCAGTCGAAGGATGCAACCGCGTGAGCCCGCGCGCCGCCGTCACCATGCCAGCTCGAGGATCTCCAGAATGTCCTCGGGCGCCTTGATCGGCCGCGGGTTGGCCTTGACCGGCGGGTCGTGCATGGTGTGCTCGGCGATGGGGCGGAGATCCTCGCGCCTGATGCCGACATCGCGCAGCCGGCCGGGCAGGCCGAGGCTCTGGACGAGGCGCGCCACCAGCGCCGCGGCCTCCTCGTCGGGCGCGCCCATGAGCGCGCTCACCCGCCTTTGCCGCTCGGCATTGACCGGGCGGTTCCAGCGCAGCACCGCGGGCAGCGTCAGGCACGAGGTGATGCCGTGCGGGATGCCGTAGGAGCCGCCCAGCGTGTGGCCGATGGCGTGGCTCGCCGCGGTGCCGACGCCCGACGCCGCGCCGGTGATCGAGAGCCACATGCCGAGCTGGCCCTGGAGCCGCGGCTCGAGCGCTTCGGGCGCGCGCTTGATCGCCGGCAGCGCCTGGGTCAAGAGCCGCAGCGCCTCGGCGGCGGTGGCGTCGGAATAGGGGTTGGTCTCGAGCATCGACAGCCGCTCGACCGCGTGGTCGACCGCTTTCATGCCGGTCGAGAGCAGCAGCTCCGGCGGCGTCTTGAGCGTCGCGGCGGGATCGAGCACCACCGCCTGCGGCGTGAACAGCGGATGGCCGTAAAGCTCCTTGACCCGCCGCCTGGTGTCGCTGACGCCGGCGATGTAGGTGAACTCGGCCGCCGAGTAGGTGGTCGGCACCGCGATCATGCGGATGGCGCGGTCGAGGCCGGGCGGCCGGCGGCTGGGATCGACGCCGCGCGCCCCGCGATGGGCGTCGAGCGCGTCGATGTCGGTGATCCCGTGCCAGAGGCAGAGCAGCATCACCTTGGTGGCGTCGATGACCGAGCCGCCGCCGACCGCGACCAGGAGATCGGCGCCGGCCTCGCGCGCGCGGGCGGCGCCTTC
>JASHTP010000234.1 GCA_030040495.1 Alphaproteobacteria bacterium | reverse complement strand
CTCGTCTTCACCGCCGACGTGCCGCGGCGGCTGCAGCGCATGGGCCTGGCGCTCGTCGCCGCGGCGCTGTTGCAGCCGGCGGGCGGCGCGCTGCTGTCGCTCGCGGTCAGCTGCTTCGCCGGCGGGCGGCGCCAGATCGCCGTCGCGCTCAGCGCCGACTATGTCGGCGTCGCCGTCATCGGCGCGGTGCTGATCGCCGTCGCCGCCGCGGCGCGCGAGGCGGTGCGCCTCGCCGACGAGAACGCGCATTTCATCTAGGAATTGGCCATGGCCATCATCGTCCATCTCGATCTCATGCTGGCGCGGCGCAAGATGCGCTCGAAGGAGCTGGCGCAGAAGGTCGGGCTCAGCGAAGCCAACCTGTCGCTGCTCAAGAACGGCCGGGTCAAAGGCGTGCGCTTCGCCACCTTGGAGCGGTTGTGCGCGGCGCTCGGCTGCCAGCCCGGCGATCTCCTCTCCTACCTCCCGGGCAACGCGCCCCCCGACGAGGCGGCGGCGGAGGTCTGACGCCTGTCCCGACCGGGCGGCATCGCGTTCCTGCGACCCGAATTCTCTTTGGCGCAGAGGATGTCGAGGATGCGCGAAGGACGCGAAGCGACAGTCGATCCTCTGCGCCCTTTGCGTTGCCTTCGCGCCCTCTGCGCTAAAGTGGCTTTGCGCTGCCCGCGCTAACGCGCCCCCAGCAGCCGCGCCGCCGTATCGCCGGAGCGGATGGCGCCTTCGATGGTGGCCGGCAAGCCGGTGTCGGTGAAGTCGCCGGCCAGCACCAGGTTCGGCCAGCGCGTCGCCGCTTTCGGCCGGCGGCGCTGCTGCGCCGGCGTCGCGGCGAAGGTGGCGCGGCGCTCCTTGACGATCTGCCAGGCCGGCAGCGCCGTCTCGCCGAGCGCGTAGGCGCGGCGCACCTCCGGCCAGAGCTGCGCCGCCAGCTCCTCCGCCGGAACGTCGATCAGCCGGTCGGCGGCGCTGATCGTCACCGACAGCACCGCGCGCTTCTTGAACACCCATTCGCTGACGCCGCCGACGAGGCCGACCAGCAGCGGCGCGTCGGACGGCGCCGCGACGCGGTAATGCGCATTGACGATGGCGCGGAACTCGTCCGGCACGATGAGGTCCGGCACCAGCCGCGCCGCCACCGGCGCCGTCACTGCCAGCACCGCCGCCTCGTCCGCCGCCAGCCGCTCGCTGCCTTCGTCGAAATCGAGCGACAGGGCGCGTCCCTCGGCGAAAGCGATGGCGCGCAGCCGCGAGCCCAGGCGCAGCTCGGCGCCGAGCGCCTTGAGCCGCGCCAGCGCCGGCTCGACCAGGCTCTCCGACAATCCCTCGCGCGGCACCAGCGGCCGGCAGGCGGCGCCGCCTTCGCCGAACGTCTCGCGCAGCACGCGGCCGAGCAGCGAAGCCGCGGCCTGCTCCGCCTCGGTGTTGAGCGCCGCCACCGCCAGCGGCCGCCACAGCCGGCGGAACAGCATCGAGCGCGGGTCGAGCCGGTCGGTCACGACATCGTCGGGCCCGGCGCCGAGGAGCCGCAGGCCCGAGAGATAATCGAGTGGACCCGTCCCGGCGACGCGGCGCGCCGGCCGGAAGAGCCACCAGGGCAGGCGCCCGCGATTGGGCCGCACCGTCCAGCGCTCGCCGCCGGCGAGGTCGAGAAAGGGAAAGGAAGCTGCCGCGGGGCCGATCAGGCTCGCCTCGGCGCCGATGCGGCGGAGATAGTCCATGGCAGCGCGGTTGCCCGAGACCAGCAGATGGTTGCCGTTGTCGATGCGGCAGCCGAGCGTCGCGTCCAGGTAGGAGCGGCAGCGCCCGCCCGCCTGGCGCGCCGCCTCGTGCAGCACCACGGCGACGCCGCTTTCGGCCAGCCTGAGGCCCGCCGCAAGCCCGGCGAGCCCGGCGCCGATGACGTGCACGCGGCGGGGCCGGCTCATGGCCAGCCTGCTCGTCTCGGCGGGAAAGATTGACCACAAAGGCACGGAGAGCACGGAGAGGCGAAGGACGGCGCGCTTCGCGCGCCCGCCACCGGTTCTCCGTGTTCTCCGTGCCTCCGTGGTGGATCCTGTTCGCGGCCATCGAGTCGGTCTCCGCCCCGGGGGGCGGAAACGGAATCGCCAAGCGCATCGTCCGTCATGCGACAGGCGCTCACAACAGCCCGTGGCGCAGCGCCAGCCAGAGCTTGAGCGAGGTCGGCAGCTTCACCTCGCGCTCGAGGTCGCGCCAGCCGCGCCGCCGCAGCCGGCGCAGGATCGCGGCATAGACCGCGCCCATCACCGCCGCCGGCCGCATCGCGCGGCGCGGGCACTGGCGCATCGCTGCCGCCGCTTCGGCGAAGCGCTGCTCGGCAAGCTCAGCGAGCCGCTCGCAGGCGGCGGGCAGCGCCTTGTGGCGCAGCACCGCTTGCGGCTCGGTCTCGCTGATGCCGGCCTCGAGGAGATAGTCCCGCGGCAGATAGAGCCGGCCGCGCGCCGCGTCCTCGGCCAGGTCGCGCAGGATGTTGGTGAGCTGCAGCGCGCGCCCCAGCGCCCAGGCGACGCGGTCGGCGGCGGGGAGGTCGCTGCCGAAGATGCGCACCGAGAGGCGCCCCACCGCGCTCGCCACCCGGTCGCAATAGAGATCGAGCTCGGCGAGGCTCGGCGCGCGGATGTCGGCGGCGGCGTCCATCTCCATGCCGTCGATGATGGCGAGGAAATCCTCGCGCCGCAGCCGATAGGCGCGCGCGACCTCGGCGAGCACCCGCGCCAGCGGCGTCGACGGCCGGCCGGCGAAGATGGCATCGACCTCGCGCCGCCACAGGGCGAGGCCGGCGCGCTTGGCCGCCGGCGGCGCGTCGCTGTCGGCGATGTCGTCGACCTCGCGGCAATAGGCGTAGATGGCGAACATGCCGTCGCGCCGCGCTTCGGGCAAAAGCCGCATCGCCCAGTAGAACGAAGTGCCGGCGGCGGCGACCTTGGCGCGGATCGCGGCGCGCGGATCCGCCTCCGGCTCCTGCTGCAGCGCCGCGCTCATCCCTGCCCCCAGCGCCGTCCGCGCCAGATGCCCAGCAGCAGCGAGAGGGCGAAATCGCCGCGGCTGAGCTTGACCCGGCGGGCGAGCGGGTCGCCGCGGCGCAGCCGCCGCGCCAGCCGCTCGGCCAGTCCGACGATGACCGCGGTCTCGCGGCGCAGCCCGGGGCTCTCGACGGCGCGCGGCAGGCTGCGCGCCGCATCGATGAGCCGATCGGTGCCGTCGAGCAGCCGGTCGATGACCCGGCGCAGCCCCGGGCTGGCGGCGGGCGCGGCCAGCTCCTCGACCTTGCTGCCGCACTCGGCGAGGTCGCGCTCGGGCAGGTAGACGCGGTCGAGGGCGCGGTAGTCTTGGGCGCAATCCTGCAGATGGTTCAGCACCTGCAGCGCGTCGCAGAGCGGATCGGACCAGCGCCAGGTGTCGCGCGCCTCGCCGTGGAGATCGAGCACCTGGCGGCCGACCGGCGTCGCCGAGTAGCGGCAATAGACCATCAGCTCGTCCCAGTCGCGATAGCGCCGCTTGGTCGCGTCCATGGTGAAGGCGCGCAAAAGATCGTGGCAGTGCTGCGCCGAGAGCCCGGTCTCGGCGAGGCTTTGCCGCATGGCGAGGGCGGCCGGCGAGTCGGCGCCGGGCGCGCCGTCGAGGATCGCGCCCATGCGGGCGAGCCGCCGCACCTTCTCCGCCGCCGCGAGCGCGGGATTGTCGGCGATGTCGTCGGCCTCGCGGGCGAAGCGGTAGAAGGCGTGGACGTGCGGCCTCAGCGCCCGCCTGATGAGGAAGGAGCCGACCGGGAAATTCTCGTCGCTCCGCCCCTTGCCCGACGGCGTCTCCAGCTCCTCGGTCAGCTCCGATGGCGCCACTCGACCCGTCCTTTCCAGAGGCCGCCGGTGCCCTGCCAGTGACGGCGGGCCGAATCGATCGTCGCCGCCAGATAAACCAACGCGGCCGCCGGCAGCAAGGTGGCCCAGAGCGGGGAGATCTCGTAGAACAGCACCATCGGCAGATAGGCGAGGCTCATCGCCACCCAGGCGGCGGCGGCGATCCCGCGGGCGCTGCCGCCGGCGAAGAC
>JASHTP010000233.1 GCA_030040495.1 Alphaproteobacteria bacterium | reverse complement strand
AGCATGAACTGCGCCAGCGCGCGCTCGAGTCGCGCGAGCTCGGCGTAGAGCACCACGAAGCGCGCGCCCGAGAGCTTGCCGGCCCGGGCGAAATCCATCAGCCGCAGGCCTTCGCCGATCGCCGCGTGATCCTTCGCCGGAAAGGCGAAGCTCGGCGGCGTACCGTGCCGCCGCAGCAGCCGATTGTGCGTCTCGTCGAGCCCGTCCGGCACCTCGTCCGCCGGCAGGTTGGGCAGCGCCGCCAGCGCGCGGTCGAGCTCGGCCTTGAGCTCCCCGGCGTGCGCCTCGAGCGCAGCCTGCCGTTGCTTGCTTTCGCCGACGCGGCGCAGCGGATCGGCGGGGTCGCGTCCCTGCGCCTTCGCCGCGCCGATCTCCTTGGCGAGCTTGTTGCGCTCGGCCTGCAGCTGCTCGGCGCCGGTCTGCGCCTCGCGCCAGTGCCGGTCGAGCTCGAGCAGCGCCGGCGAGGCCGGCGGCAGGCCGCGGCGCGCGAGGCCGCGATCATAGGCCGCGGGATTGTCGCGAATCCATTTCAGGTCGTACATCGGCGCCGGGTGTTATAAAGGGATCGCCCGCCGGCGTCCATCGCCGCCGGCGCTGCTCGCGTCATTCTCCCGGCGCTTTGCCGGCGAGGTCGGCTTCCTCCTCGGCCTCGCGCTTCGCGCGCTGCTTTTCGACCATGCGGCAGGACAGGATCGAGATCTCGTAGAGCAGGAACAGCGGCAGCATCAGCGCCACCATGCTGAACACGTCGGGCGGCGTCAGCAGGCCCGCCACCGCGGTGATAACGACGATGGCGTAGCGCCGCTTGGCGGCGAGTCCGGCGGCGCTGACCATGCCCACCCGCGCCATCAGGGTGAGCAGCACCGGCATCTGGAAGGTGGCGCCGAAGGCGAAGACGAGGCGCAGCACCAGGGTCAGGTACTCGCTCACCTTGGGTTCCAGCTCGACCGCCAGCGCGCCGCCGGCATTGGTCTCCTGGAAGCTGGCGAAGAAGCTGAAAGCGAGCGGAAAGATGACGTAATAGGCGAGCGCCGCGCCGATAACGAACAGCACTGGCGTGGCGAAGAGATAGGGCAGGAAGGCGCGCCGCTCCTGCTTGTAGAGGCCGGGCGCGACGAAGCGCCAGACCTGGAAGGCGATCGCCGGAAACGCCAGGAAGAACGACACCCAGAACGCGACGCGAAGATTGGTGAAGAACTTCTCGGTGAGGTCGGTATAGATGAAATGGCCGTTCGTCTGCTTCGCCAGGATCGCCGCCAGCGGCCGCGCCAGGAAGTCGTAGATCTGGCTGCTGAAATAGACGCAAGGCGCGAACACGACGGCCCAGGCGGCGATCGAATAGAGGAGACGCGTGCGCAGCTCGATCAGGTGATCGAGAAGCGGCATCTTGCCTTCCTCGAGTTCTTCTTCCTCGGCCATGGCCTCTGCCGGTCAGTCGTGCGTGCCGGACTTGGCGAGGTCGGCGGGCGGCTCCTCGGCCGGCTGGCTCGCCGGCGGCGCGGGCGGTGTCTCCGCCGCCGCCGGCGGCGCGCTCTGCGTCGACAGCGGTGCGGCGTCGGCGATCGCCGGCTCGGCGAAGCTCTGCTTCAGCTCGCCGCCGGGATCGAGGGTGGTCCCGATCGTATGATCGAGATCGATCGTTGCCGCCTTTTCGACCTCCTTGCGCACCTCCTCGAGCTCCGCCTCGCGGATCATCTGATCGAGGCTGCCCTGGAACTCGCGGGCGATCGAGCGCGCGCGGCCGACCCAGATGCCGACGGTGCGCAGCACGCGCGGCAAATCCTTGGGACCGATGACCAGCAGCGCCACCACCGCGATCAGCAGAATATGGGACCACGCGAAGTCGAACATCGCCGCCTGTCGCCGCCTCTCCTTTTACCACCTCGGCGCGCGGGATAATGGCAGATGGGGGATAGCGCCGCAATGCGGGGTGGGTTCAGCGTTCGAGGGTCTTGCTCACCGAGCCGGCCGGCTTCGCGGGCTCGGTGGCGGCGTCGATGCAGGCGCGCAGCGTGCCGTAGAGCGCCGTGCAGAGCAGCACCATCGCCCACCACCTCCCCCAGCGCATCGGCCGTACCGGCACGATGTAGCCCCGATGCAGGGCCCTGAGGCGCCGCTCGTCGAAGCGCCGGGACAGCCAGTCATGGTGGCGGTCGTACTGGCGGACCAGTTCGGCGACATGGCGGCCGGTGGCGGGGCCATGATAGAATTTGCGCCGCCGCCCCAGCAGCACCTGCGCCGCCCGCGCCTTGGCGCCGCTTGCCCCGTCGGCGTCGGCGACGAGCTGCGTGTACCAGCCCTCGGCGTCGAGCCGTTCCAGGATGTCGTTGCCGAGCGTCGAAGGCTGCCTGCCGCCGGCCGAGACGGGGGCGGCCCAGCCGAACTGACGCGCCAGGCGACAGAACACCGCGCCCGGCAGCTCCGGATCGTCGACCGCGACGCGCGACAGGCGTTGGACGAGATTGGGATCGGGGTGCAGCGGCAAGAGCCCGCGCGCCATCGCTTCCTCGAAGAGACGCACCGCCGTCACCGCATCCTCGTCGTCGAGGGCACGCTCGAGCGCCGCGAGCACGGGGCGCGCCTCGGCGGCAAGCGCCTCGCGCGCGTCGATCGGGCCGACCGGAACGCGCTCGCGCTCGGGACGCGGCTTGGGCGGCGGCGGCCGTACCGGGGCATAGCGCGGCACGATCGGCGGCGGCAGTGGGCGCGCGTCCTGATCTTCGCGCGTCGCCGCTCCGTCCGGCGGGTCGGCTTGCCCGCTTTCCGCCTCCGACTCGGCCTCTGTCTCCCACGCCGGCTCGGGCTCGGGGCGCGCGGCGGCCTCGAGCGCCGTCTCGTAGGCTTGGCGCAGACGCATGAACCCCGCCGCATCGAGGTCGGGATCGAGGCGCTTCAGGCGCCGCGCATAGGCGCGCCGGATCGCCGTCGGATCGCGCGTCGGCTCGATGCCGAGTTCGTCCCAAATGCCGCTCACAGGAAGAAATTATCGTCGACGGCGTCGAGATTGGCGACGAGCCGCTGCCGCGCGGCGGCGATCTCCGTCTCGTCCTGCCGGTTCAGCACCGCCATGAAGTCGGACAACCAGTCGCCGATCCGATGCCGCGTCGCGCCGAGCCGTTCCTCGTAGAGCCGCTTGGCGCGGGCGACGACGGCGGCGTTCTCCGCCTGGTCGCGCGGATGCACCTTGAGCTTCGCCAGCTCCGTCAGGCGCTGCTTGATCTGCTCGGGGGTGAGCACGCCGGGATTGCCTTCGATGATCAGATTGCCGCGCACCCCGTTGCTGCGCACGGTCGCCTCGACCTCGAGCAGTCCGCTGGTGTCGTAAGTGAAGCGGATGTCGACGCTTTCCTCGCCAGCGCGCCGCCGCGGCACCGTGACGACGAACTCGCCGAGCAGGATGTTGTCGCGGACGAGGCGGGATTCGCCTTGATAGACCTTGATGCTGATCTGCGACTGGTTGTCCTCGAGCGTGCTCACCGTCTCGATACGGCTCGCCGGAATGACCGTATTGCGCTCGATCACCGGCATGAACAGCCCGTCGATGCGGCGGCCGTCGGCGTCGCGCTCGGCGACCCCGACGCCGAGCGTGAACGGCGCCACGTCGGTGAGTACCACCTCCTCGAGGCTCTGGTCGCGCATGGCAAGGCCGGCGCGAACCGCGGCGCCACGCGCCACCACCTCGTCGGGATTGATGCTCTGCACCGGCAGGCGCTGGAACAGCCGGGCGATGAGGCGGCGGAACATCGGCATGCGCGAGGCGCCGCCGGCGAGCACGATCTGCGACAGTGCATCGGGATCGACGCGCGCATCGCGCAGCGCCCGCTCGATCGGCGCGCGCAGCCGGGCCAGCAGCGGTTCCGCCAGCTTCTCGAAGCCGTCGCGGGTCAGGCTCCAGTGCAGCGTCTTGCCGTCATGGGCGAGATCGAGGGTGGCGCTCTCGGCATCGCTGAGCGCGCGCTTCATCAGCTCCGCCTGGCGGCGCAGCGCGGCACGCAGGACGGAGCCTTCGCTGGGCGGCGGCAGCCCCGCTTCGGCGCCCGGCCCTGCCATGAAGGCGGCGACGATGACGTCGACGAAATCCTCGCCGCCGAGCCAGCTGTCGCCGGCGCAGGCGCGCACCTCCATCACCCCCTCGAAACAGTTCAGCACCGACACGTCGAAGGTGCCGCCGCCGAGATCGACGACCAGGATGGTGCTCTCCTCCTCGAGCGCGTCGAGGCCGTAGGCGAGCGCCGCCGCGGTGGGCTCGGTGAGGAGCCGGGCGACCCTGAGTCCCGCCAGCTCGCCCGCCGCCTTGGTCGCCTTGCGCTGCGCGTCGTTGAAATAGGCCGGCACGGTGATCACCGCCTCGTCCACCGCCTCGCCCAGCATCGCCTCGGCGTCCGCCTTGAGCGAGCGCAGCACCAGGGCCGACAGCTCCTCGGGCCGGAAGCCCTTCTCGCCGAGGAAAAGCAACCGGTCGCTGCCCATGTAGCGCTTGAAGGCAGCGGCGGTGAGCGCGGGATGGCTGATCAGCCGCTCGCGCGCGGCCAGCCCCACCAGAATCGCGCCATCGTCCCCCAGCCCCACCGCTGAGGGGCTCAAGAGATGGCCGAGCGCGTTGGGGACAAGCGTCACCGCGCCGTCGCGCCAGATGCCGACCAGGCTGTTGGTGGTGCCGAGATCGATACCGACAATCATCGCGTTCACGTCCGAACCGCGAGCTTAAGACGGCCGAGCCGCGCCCTTTGAGCGTTATAGTTGAAAGGGAGGGCCGGCGGGAGAGGCGGCGGAGCGCCGGCCGAAGCACGCCGGGGCCTCTCGCGCCGGCCTCAGGCGTCAAGACATTTTATCAATAAATATAGATCGATAGAGGAATTATTTAATTTTTGACTTGAGCTTGTCGACGAGACGCGGTGGCGTTGGCGGCGGAGGTCAGCGCTCGGCCGGGCCCTCCTCGTCGTAAAGCGGCTCGTCCTCTTCGTCCTCGTCCTCGTCGTCCGCCGTCGCTTCGCCCGGCAGCGCCTGCTCGCTAAGCACGAACTCGGGGCGCGGGCCGACCAGGCCGGCGGCGCGCAGCTCGTCGATGCCCGGCAGGTCGCGCCGGTCGGCGAGGCCGAAATGGGCGAGGAATTGGTCGGTCGTGACCCAGGTCACCGGCCGCCCGGGCGTTTCGCGCCGCCCCTTGGGCGCGATCCAGCCGGCTTCCATCAGCACGTCGAGCGTGCCGCTGCTGACCACGACGCCGCGGATCTCCTCGATCTCGCCGCGCGTCACCGGCTGGTGGTAAGCGACGATCGCCAGCGTCTCGATGGCGGCGCGCGACAGCTTGCGCGTCACCGACTGTTCAAGCTTGAGGCGCGGGCCGAGATCGGGGGCGGTGCGGAGCGTCCAGCCGCCGGCGATGCGCACCAGATTGACGCCGCGGCCGCGGTAATGCTCGCCGAGTTCGGCGACGAGGGCGGCGACGTCGCTGCCTTCGGGCAGGCGCTGGGCGATGCTCGCTTCGTCGAGCGGCGCGGCCGAGGCGAAGAGCAGCGCCTCGAGCAAGCGGAGCTGGTCGGCGTGGGGATCGGTCTCGGCGACGGGCGCGGACGTGGCGTCGGTCATGGGCTTTCCGGCAGGCTGCGGATGTAGATCGGGCCGAAGGCGCTGTCCTGGCGCAGCTGAAGCTTGCCGGCGCGCGCCAGCTCCAGGCTCGCGGCGAAGGTGGCGGCGACCGCCGAGCGCTCGACCAGGCCGCCGCGCAGGCTGGGCGGCAGGAAGCTCATCAGCGTGCGCCACTCCGGCACGCGGCCGAGCAGCCGGCCGAGGCGCTGCAGCGCGTCGTCCATGGAATAGAGCTCCGGCGGCTCGATGTGCAGCACCGACTGCTCCTTGCGCTGGCGCTGGTCGCCATAGGCGCGCAGGAGGTCGTAGAGCGTCACTTGATAGATCGGCTTCAGCACGCGCGGCAGCCCTTCGGGCGCGCCGCGGGCGAAGACGTCGCGGCCGAGCTGCGGCCGCGCCATCAGCCGCGCGCCGGCCTGCTGCATCGCCTCGAGGCGCTGCAGCTGATGCGCCAGTGCCGCCGCCAGCTCGGCGCCGCTGGGCTCGTCCAGCGGCGCCGGCTCCGGCAGCAGCAAGCGCGATTTGAGATAGGCGAGCCAGGCCGCCATGACGAGATAGTCGGCGGCGATCTCGAGCCGGAGCCGCCGCGCCGCGGCGATGAAGGCGAGGTACTGGTCGGCGAGCTGTAGGATCGATATCTTGGTGAGGTCGACCTTCTGCTCGCGCGCCAGCGTGAGCAGCATGTCGATCGGCCCTTCATAGCCTTCGAGATCGACGACCAGCTCCGCCGAGGCGGGCGCCGGCGGCTGCGCCAGCTCGAAAGGCTCGCTCTCGCTCATCCCACTCCCGTCAGCCAAGTGATGCCGTGCAGCACGTAGGTGGCGGCGAAATTGATGACGTAGCGCACGATGTCGAGCTTGAGGCCGATCTGCTCGCCGAGCAGCGGCAGCAGGATCAGCAGCCCGATCAGGATCGCCAGCCCATAGCGCTCGAGCCGCGCCAGCGGAAAGGCGAGCATGTCAGGCAGCAGCCCCACCGCGACGCGACCGCCGTCGAGCGGCGGCAGCGGGATCAGGTTGAAGACGGCGAGGATGATGTTGACGACCACGGAGACGGCGAGATTGTCGCCGGCCCATTCCCGGCCGATCGCCGGCACATAGGGCACGAGATAGAACAGCAGCGCCGAGACGATGGCGAGCAGGATGTTAATGCCGGGTCCGGCGAGCGCGACCCAGACCATGTCGCGGCGGGGATGGCGGAGCTGGCCGAAATTGACCGGCACCGGCTTGGCATAGCCGAAGACGAAGCGGCCCTGCGAGATCAGCAGCAGGAAGAGCGGCATCAGGATGGTGCCGTAGAGATCGATGTGGCGCAGCGGATTGAAGGTGACCCGCCCCATGCGGTAGGCGGTGTCGTCGCCGAGCCGGTGCGCGACGAAGCCGTGCGCCGCCTCATGGAAGGTGATGGCGAAGATGGCCGGCAGCGCGAAGATCGAGACCTGCTGCAGCAGCCCCTGGAGCTGCGCCTCCATGCCGTGCATCAGGCCGCTCCCGCCGCGAGCGCCTGGAAGCGCGCCTCGAGCGCCGCACGCTCGATCGGCGCGGCGGCGCCGCGCCGCG
>JASHTP010000232.1 GCA_030040495.1 Alphaproteobacteria bacterium | reverse complement strand
CGCCAAGGGGCCGGTGGTCCTCGGCCACGCCTACGGCGTCTCCAGCACGATGTTCAGCGTCGATACCATCGACACCAACTTCGTCGAATATCTCTATGCCAACGGCTACGATGTCTGGGCGCTCGATTTCCGCGCCAGCCCGATCTACAACGGATCGAGCGATCCGCTCTTCATCCAATACACGCTCGACGACATCGCGCTGCGCGACTGGCCCGGCGCGATCGCGGCGGTGCGCGCGCTCACCGGCGCGCCGTCGGTGCAGGTGGTGGCGCACTGCATCGGCTCGGTCTCGTTCTTCATGGCGATGCTCGGCGGCATGGAGGGCGTCCGTTCCGTGGTCGCCTGCCAGGTCGCGGCGCACCCGATCCCGGCCTGGCCGGGGCGCGTCAAGTCGGCGCTGCATCTGCCGTCGGTGCTCTACCGGCTCGGGCTCAAGACCTTTTCCACGGACGAGAACACGCAATCCTCCGTCGGCAACCGCGTGCTCGATCGCGCGCTGCGCCTGACCACGCCGATCCACACCGGCGACGAATGCAACAGCCCGGTCTGCTGGCGGGTGAACTTCCTCTACGGCGTGTCCTTCCTCCATTCGCAGCTCAACGACGCGACGCACAGCGCGATCCACGAGTTCTTCGGCTTCGCCAGCCTGCCCTCCTTGAGCCATATCGCGCGCATCGTGCGGACCGGCCACGTCATCGCCGCCGACGGCAGCGAGCGCTACATGCCGCATCTCGACCGGCTGAAGCTGCCGATCCTGTTCGTCCAGGGCCTGCACAACGAAGTCTTCATCCCGGAGGGCACGGCGAAGACCTACGACACGCTGGTCCAGCGGAACGGGCAGAGCTACTACGATCGCATCGTCTTCCCCGCCTACGGCCATCTCGACTGCTTCATCGGCCGCAGCGCCGCCGCCGACATCTATCCGTCGATGCTTCGCCATCTCGAGCAGACGCAATGACCGGCCGGCGGCGCCCGCGGCCGAGGGCGCCGGTCATCGCCAATCGCGACGCCAGTCGGCCAGGTTCGGGAGATAGATCCAGCACCGGATCGTCCTTCCGTCCGTCGCGCGGACCTCCGTCGCGTCGCGCCGGTAGAGCCGACGCATCGCGCCGGCGAGCAACCTTGGATGCGTCACCTCGTAATCGTCGAGCCTCCTGAAATCGTCCGCGCCGAGATCCAGGAGGAGCACGCCCTCGACCTTGCCGCCTGTTCCGGGGACGACATAGGGCCACCGCCCGCGGCGCAGCTGAAAGCCGCTCAGCGTGGCCGGAACCGTACGGCGGGCGTGGCCCAGGAGGTCGCGCACCCTCAAGGGATCGCGGAGCGTGCCATAAGCAAATAATCTGAGCGGCGCCGCGACGCGCCGACGCCTGACGCGTTCCTGGCGAGCCATCCGCGAGATCGCCCTCGTTCGGAAATCCGCCGCCGGCCGCAGCCGATTCACGTCGGCCCAAGACTCCGCGGCCGCGATCTGCTACAGCATCCTCTCGCGCTTCGGCAAGCGTCAAGAGCGATCGCGACACCGCCCCGGCACCCCCCATGTCCGTCCGCAATCTCGACAGGCTGTTCAAGCCGAAATCCGTGGCGCTGATCGGCGCCACCACGCGGGCGGGGGCGGTGGGGGCGGTGGTGCTGCGCAATCTGCGCCGCGCCGGGCTCAAGGCGCAGCTCTCGCTGGTCAACCCGCACCACCAGGAGCTCGAGGGGCTGCCGGTCCATCCCAACGTCGCGAGCCTGCCCGAGACGCCCGATCTCGCCATCATCGTCACGCCGCCCGAGACCGTGCCCGAGCTCATCGCCGAGCTCGGCGCGCGCGGCACCAAGGCGGCGGTGGTGATCACCGCCGGCTTCGGCGAGCTGGGCGCGCGCGGCAAGGCGTTGCAGCAGGCGGCGCTCGAGGCGGCGGAGCCGCATCTGCTGCGGATCATGGGGCCGAACTGCGTCGGCGTCATGGTGCCGGGGATCGGGCTCGACGCCAGCTTCTCGCACATCGCGCCCCCCGCCGGCGATCTCGCCTTCGTCAGCCAGCCCGGCGCGATGATCACTGCGGTGCTCGACTGGGCGGCGCCGCGGCGCATCGGCTTCTCGCACGTCGTCTCGCTCGGCGACATGGCCGACATCGATTTCGGCGACATGCTCGACTACCTCGCCGCCGACCCCGGCACGCGCGCCATCCTGCTCTATGTCGAGGCGATCACCCACGCGCGGAAGTTCATGTCCGCCGCCCGCGCCGCGGCGCGCGGCAAGCCGGTGCTGGCGGTGAAGGTCGGGCGCTTCGCCGAGAGCGCGCGCGCCGCCGCCTCGCACACCGGCGCGCTCGCCGGCTCGTTCGAGGTCTACGACGCCGCCTTCCGCCGCGCCGGCATGCTGCGCGTCGACACCATGGCCGAGCTCTTCGACGCGGTCGAGACCTTGGCGCTGACCCGGCCGCAGCAGGGCGACCGCCTCGGCATCCTGACCAATGGCGGCGGACCGGGCGTGCTCGCCACCGACGCGCTCATCGCGCAAGGCGGAAGTCTCGCGGCGCTCTCGTCCGACACCGTCGCCAAGCTCGACCGGCTGCTGCCGGCGACCTGGAGCCACGGCAACCCCGTCGACATCATCGGCGATGCGCCGGGCCGGCGCTATGCGGCGGCGCTCGAGATCCTGCTCGCCGATCCCGGGCTCGACGCCATCCTGGTGCTGAACGCGCCGACCGCGCTGGCGCGGCCGAGCGAAGCGGCGCGCGCCGTCATCGACACGTTTACTGCCCAGCCGGCCTCGAACCTGGTCGGGCGCAACCTGCTGACCTCGTGGCTGGGCGAGCGCTCGGC
>JASHTP010000231.1 GCA_030040495.1 Alphaproteobacteria bacterium | reverse complement strand
CGCTCATCCTCTGGGGCGCCGAGGACAAGATGCTGGCGCCCGCCTATGCCGAGCGCTTCGCCGCCGGCATCACGGGCAAGTCGACGATCAAGATCATCCCCGGCGCCGGCCATCTCGCCGATCTCGACGCGCCGGGCGCCGTCGCCGAAGCGGTGTTCGAGGCGTTCGCCTAGCCGCGCCCTACGCCATTGGGGTAGTGCAAAAAAAATTCATTGGGGTACGCCGATGGGGTAGGCCGCTCCCGGCGGTTTTCGCTTGACCGCGGCGCGGCTGCCGCTCAGCGGGACTGGCGCTGCTTCGCTCTCGCCGCGAGCTCCGCCAGGATCTCCTCGGTGTGCTCGCCGAGGCGCGGGGCAGGGCGGCGCAGCTTGCCGGGCGTCGCCGACAGCTTGACCGGAATGCCGAGCGTGCGCATCCGCCCGGCGACGGGATGGTCGATCTCCGCCACCATCTCGCGCGCCTTCACCTGCGGATCCTCATAGACCTCGTCATAGGTCTTGACCGGCCCGACCGGGATCGCGGCTTCGTTCAGGAGATCGGTCCAATGCCGGGTGCTTTCGCGGACGAGCACCTCTTCGAGCAGCGCCACCAGCGCCTTGCGGTTGGCGACGCGCCCCTTCCGGTCCTTGAAGCGCGCATCCTCCGCCAGCTCCGGACGGCCGATCGCGGCGCAGAATTTGCGCCACAGCGGCTCGGTGTTGGGGCCGATCGTCACCCAGCCGTCGCGGGTGCGGAACACCTGATAGGGCGCGCCGCCGCGATGCGCCTGGCCGAGCCGCTCCGGCCGCGTGCCGGTGGCGAAGACATGCGCCGCTTCGTAGACCCCGAAAGCGAGGCCGGCCTCGTAGAGCGAGGTGTCGACCTGCTGGCCCTTGCCGGTGCGCGAGCGCGCCTGCAGCGCCGCGAGGATGCCGAGCGCCGCGAACATGCCGGCGCCGATGTCGCAGAGCGCGACCGGCAGCCGGTGCGGCGGCCCGTCCTCGGGCCCGGTGACCGACATGATCCCGGTCATCGCCTGCATCATCAGATCGAAGCCGGGCCGCTCGGCATAGGGCCCGGTCTGGCCGTAGCCCGAGATCGAGGCGTAGACGAGGCGCGGATTGAGCGCGTGGAGATCGTCATAGCCGAGGCCGAGGCGCGCCGCGGTTCCGGGCTTGAAATTCTCGAGGAAGACATCGGCGGTGCGCGCCAGCTCGCGGCAGAGGAGGCGGTCGCGCTCCTCTTTCAGGTCGAGGGCGATGCTGCGCTTGTTGCGGTTCCACAGCATGAAGGTCGAGCTCTGCCCGTTGACGAAGGGCGGCATGCGCCGGACGTCGTCGCCTTCCTCCGGCCGTTCGACCTTGATGACGTCGGCGCCTTGGTCGGCGAGCAGCATCGAGCAATAGGGCCCCGAGAGGTGCGAGGTGAGATCGATGACCCGAATGCCCTCGAGCGCAAGCTCCGCCATGGCAGGTTTCTCCCGGAACGCGACGGGCGAGCCTAGCAGGGCCGCCCGCCTCCATGCCAGAAGCCGCCCTTGACCTGGATCAATTCGCCCGGCCGCGCGCCGGGCTATGAAGCCCGGGCAAAGAACGGCTGTCATGGACCCCGCCCTCATCCGGCGCTACGGCGAGCAGCGCCTGCCGCGCTACACCAGCTACCCGACCGCGCCGCATTTCACCGCCGAGGTGGGCGAGGCGGCCTGCGGCGCCTGGCTGGAGGGGCTCGATCTCGGCGCGCGCCTGTCGCTCTATCTGCACGTGCCGTTCTGCCGCTCGCTCTGCTGGTATTGCGGCTGCCACACCAAGGTCCCCGGCCATGACGAGCCGATCGCCCGCTATGCCGAGGCGCTCGCAGCCGAAATCGCGCTCGTCGCCGAGCGACTGCCGGCGCGGATGGCGGTGGCGCATCTGCATTGGGGCGGCGGCACGCCGACCATCCTCGGCGCCGCGCGCTTCGCCCGGCTCATGGACCTCGTCCGCGACCGCTTCGCCGTCGCGCAGAGCGCCGAGCTTGCCGTCGAGATCGATCCGCGCCGGCTGACCGAAGAGATGGTGGCGGCGCTCGCCGAAGCCGGCATCAACCGCGCGAGCCTCGGCGTCCAATCCTTCGATCCCGCCGTGCAGCAGGCGATCAACCGGATGCAGAGCTTCGACGAGACGCGGCGCGCGGTGGAGAGCCTGCGCGCGGCCGGCATCGCCCGGCTCAATTTCGACCTGCTTTACGGGCTGCCGCACCAGACCGTCGCCTCCTGCGAGGCGACCGTGGCCGAGGCGCTGACGCTGGCGCCCGACCGGCTCGCGGTGTTCGGCTACGCGCATCTGCCGTCGCTGAAGCTGCACCAGCGGCGCATCGACGAGGCGGCGCTCCCCGACGCGGCCGAGCGCGAGGCGCAGGCCGAAGCCATCGCCGCGGCGCTCAAAGGCGCCGGCTATGTCGCGATCGGCCTCGACCATTTCGCCCGGCCCGACGACCCCTTGGCGCAAGCGCTGCGCGCGCGCCGGCTGCGCCGCAACTTCCAGGGCTACACCACCGACGCCGCCGACGCGCTCTTGGGATTCGGCGCCTCCTCGATCGGCTCCTGGCCGCAAGGCTATGCGCAGAACCAGCCGCAGATCACCGCTTATCGCGAGGCGGTCGCCGCCGGCAGGCTGCCGGCGGTGCGCGGCCTCGCGCTCGGCGGGGAGGATCGGCTGCGCCGCGACATCATCGAAGAGATCATGTGCTATCTCGCGGTCGATCTGGCTTCGGTCGCTTCGCGCCATGGCATCGCTCCCGCCGCGCTCGCCGCCGAGCAGGCGGAGCTCGCCGGGCTCGCCCGCGCCGGCATCGTGCGCCTCGAGGGAGGGCGCGTCAGCGTCGCCGAGGAATGCCGCATGCTGACCCGCGCCGTCGCCGCGGTCTTCGACGCTTATCTTTCCGCGGCGCCCGGCCGCCACGCCCGCGCCATCTGAGAAGGGCGCGCCGCGCCGCTCAATCCCGGCTTTGCACCGGCTGGAGCGTCAAGCCGAGGATCAACACCAGCAGCGCGCCCACCGCGCCGGGCAGAAAGGCCGTCGCCGTCACCGCGGTCGCGTCCCAGACCGCGCCGCCGAGGAATGGCACGACGAAGGCGAGGGCATAGCTGATCGTCAGCACGCCGGCGGAGAGGCGATGCACGTCCTCCGGCGGTGCCAGCAGCGGCGGCAAGGCCAGGGTCAGGATCAGCACGAAAGCGGCGGCGAAGCCGATGATCGCCGCGCCGGCGATCATCGCCGCCGGCACGGCGGTGAGCAGCCCGCCGAGCGCGACGAGGCCGAGCAGCGCCGCGACGATGAAGGGCGCCTTGCGGCCGGCCAGGTGCCGCGCCAGCAGCAGCACGAGCAAGGAAGCGGGGACCTGGCCGGCATTGAGCGCGGTCAGGCAGGCATTGACCAGCTCGGGCTGGCCGGTGGCGTGGAGATAGTCCGGGATGAAGGCGTTGCTGGCGAAGTAGAGCGCGGAGCCGCCGCCCTGGACGAGCCCGAGCTGCCAGGTGTGGGGATCGCGCCAATCCGGCCACCAGCGCAGCCGCGCCGCGGTCGGAGCCGGGGCGGCGTGCGGCGTGCCGAAGCCGATCATCAGCGCCGTCGCCAGCACCGGCACGCTCCACACGGCGAAGCTCCACTCCCAGGCGCCGCCGACCAGCGGCAGCACCAGCGTCAGCGTCAGGCCCGCGCCCAGCACCTCGCCGACGAGCAGCCCGTTGGCATAGACCGCGGTGGCGAGCGGCGCGCGGCGCGGGAACCAGTGGCTCACCAGCGCCGGCAGCGCCGGCTGGATGACCGACACGCCGGCGCCCATGACGAAGGTCATGCCGAAGAGCATCGGCGCGGAGGGGCCGACCCCGCGCAGCGCCGAGGCGAGCGCCACGGTGACGAGGCCGGCGAGGATGGCGCGGCGCGCGCCGATGCGGGCGATGAGCAGCGAGCCCGGCACGGCGATGGCGGCGAAGAGCAGTACCGGCAGTCCGGTGAGCACCGCCACCGATTTCTCGTCGAGGCCGAGCTGCCGGTGGATGAGCGGCAGCACCGGCGGCACCGCGAGGATGGTCAGGCGCAAATCGATGCCGGCGAGCCACAGCAGCAGAAATCGCCAGCCTGCGCCGGCATCGCCTGCCGCGCCGTCGCCTCGTGCCATGCCGTCCTGCCCCGATCCTCGGCCGCCTCGCGGCGCATCCTGCCACAGCGCGCGCGCCGAGAGAAACCGGGACTAAAAGCGACGGCGTCCGCGGCTGTTGCCGCGGACGCCGTTCGCCGCGTCGTAACGGTGCCGCGCCGGCGGCTCAGTCGAGGGCGCTGGCGCGCTGCGCGAAGTGCATGTGCACGGCGAGACAGCGATGGAAGGTGCTGGGGGTTTCGCGGCGGAAGAGACGACCGAGCGGGCGACGCTGCGGCTGCACGGCGCGCGGCGCGGCGGTAAGCGCCGGGGCCGGCGTCGGTGTCGACACGGGCGCCGGGGTCGGCGC
>JASHTP010000230.1 GCA_030040495.1 Alphaproteobacteria bacterium | reverse complement strand
AGCGGGCAACGAAGCTTGCGCCGAGCTGCAGTGCGATAGCGACGAGGTCGATGGAGTTGTCGGTGTTGACGACGCCGCGCTTGCTTTTCGAGCCACGGTCGGCCGTTGCCGAGAACTGGCCTTTGGTCAGGCCGTAGACGCCATTGTTCTCGACGATATAGACCATGTCGACGCCGCGCCGGATCGAATGGGCGAACTGGCCAAGGCCGATCGAGGCGCTGTCGCCGTCGCCGGAGACGCCGAGATAGATCAGATCGCGGTTGGCGAGGTTGGCGCCGGTCAGCACCGACGGCATGCGGCCATGCACGCTGTTGAAGCCGTGCGAGGCGCCGAGGAAGTAGGTCGGCGTCTTGGACGAGCAGCCGATGCCGGACAGCTTGGCGATGCGGTGCGGCGGCAGGTCGAGCTCGAAGCAGGCCTGGACGATGGCGGCGCTGATGCTGTCATGGCCGCAGCCAGCGCACAGCGTCGACACCGCGCCCTCGTAGTCGCGGTGGGTGAAGCCGAGCTTGTTGGTCGGCAGCTTCGGGTGATGCAGCTTGGGCTTGGCGATGTAGGTCATACCGTCTTCCTCAGCGGCGTCACGTTGACCGCGCGCAGCTTCTCGGCGACCGCGCGGGTGATGAATCGCTCGGTGATCGGCGTGCCGTCATAGTGCAGCACCGGGGTCAGCTTCGCCGGGTTGAGGCCGCAGTCGCTCACCAGCAAGGTCCGGAGCTGCGCGTCGCGGTTCTGCTCGATCACGAAGACCTGCTCGTGCGCGGCGACGAAGTCGAGCACTTCCTGGCCGAACGGGAAGGCGCGCACGCGCAGCCCGTCGAGATGGATGCCCTGCTCCTCGAGCGCGTGGAGCGCCTCGTGCATCGCCGGCGTCGTCGAGCCGAAATAGAGGACGCCGTACTTGGTCGGCTGCTTGGCCGGGCGCGGCACCGGCTTCGGCACCAGGAGCTTCGCCGTCTCGAATTTCTTCAGGAGACGCTCCATGTTGTCGACGTAGTCCGGGCCTTCCTCGCTGTAGCGGGCATAGCGGTTCTTGGTCGTGCCGCGGGTGAAGAAGGCGCCGCGCGTCGGATGCGTGCCGGGATATGTGCGATAGGGGACGCCGTCGCCGTCGACGTCGAGATAGCGCCCGAACTCCTTGCCCGCCTCGAGATCGGCGGCGCTCATCACCTTGCCGCGATCCATCCGCCGCGCATCGTCCCAGGCGAGCGGCTTGCACAGCCACTCGTTCATGCCGATGTCGAGGTCCATCATGACGAAGATCGGCGTTTGCAGCCGGTCGGCGAGATCGAACGCCGTCGCGCCCAGCTCGAAGCATTCGCGGGGATCCTCGGGGAAGAGCAGCACATGCTTGGTGTCACCATGGGACGCATAGGCGCAAGAGAGGATGTCCGCCTGCTGCGTCCGGGTCGGCATGCCCGTCGAGGGACCGCCGCGCTGCACGTCGAAGATCACCGCCGGGATCTCGGCGAAATAGGCGAGCCCCAGGAACTCCTGCATCAGCGAGATGCCGGGGCCGGAGGTGGCGGTGAAGGCGCGCGCGCCGTTCCAGGCCGCGCCGATCACCATGCCGATCGAGGCCAGCTCGTCCTCGGCCTGGATGATGGCGAAGCGGCTCTTGCCGCTGGCGGGGTCGGTGCGGAAGCGCCGGCAATGCCGGGCGAACGCCTCGGCGAGCGAGGAGGAAGGCGTGATCGGATACCAGGCGCAGACCGTGGCGCCGCCATAGAGCGCGCCCAGCGCCGCGGCACTGTTGCCCTCGAGATAGATGCGGTCGCCGACCGCGTCGGAGCGGCGCACCCTGATGCCGAGCGGGCAGGAAAGATGCCGGAGCGCGTAGTCGCGGCCCATGTGGAGGGCGTGCAGGTTCGGTTGGATCAGCTTGTCCTTGCCCTTGAACTGCTCGGCGATGAGCGTCTCGATGACGCCCATCTCCATGTCGAGCAGCGCCGAGAGCGCGCCGACATAGATGATGTTCTTGAACAGCTGGCGCTGGCGCGCGTCGGTGTATTCCTTGTTGCAGATCTCGGTGAGCGGCATGCCGATCACCTGGATGTCCTCGCGGAACCGGGCGAGCGGCGTCGGCTTTGTCGAATCGTAGAAGAGATAGCCGCCGGCCTCGAGGCTTTTGACGTCCTGGTCCCAGGTCTGCGGGTTCATCGCCACCATGAGGTCGACGCCGCCGCGCCTGCCGAGATGGCCGGCCTCCGACACGCGCACCTCGAACCAGGTCGGCAGGCCCTGGATGTTCGAGGGGAAGATGTTGCGCGACGCGACCGGCACGCCCATGCGCAGCACCGCCTTGGCGAAGAGCTGGTTGGCGCTCGCCGAGCCGGAGCCGTTGACGTTGGCGAACTTGACGACGAAATCGTTGATCGCGCTTATCGGCTTCGACATGCCGGGCCCGCCTCTGTCATCTCGAGAAGGAACTTCTGCATATCCCACGCGCCGGTCGGACAGCGTTCGGCGCAGAGCCCGCAATGCAGGCACACGTCCTCGTCCTTGGCCATGATCCGGCCGGTCTTCAGCGTGCTCGAAATATAGAGATCCTGCGACAGATTGGCGGCCGGCGCCTTGAGCCGCTGACGCAGCGCCGCCTCCTCGCCATTGTCGGTGAAGCTGATGCAGTCCATCGGACAGATGTCGACGCAGGCGTCGCATTCGATGCAGAGCGACGTGGAGAACACCGTCTGCACGTCGCAATTGAGGCAGCGCTCGGCCTCGAGATAGCCGAGCTTCCGGTCGAAGCCCAACTCGACCTCGACCTTGATGTTCCTGAGCGCCACCGTCTGATCGGCGTGCGGCACCTTGTAGCGCTTGTCGAGGGAGATGTCGTTGTCGTAGCTCCACTCGTGGATGCCCATCTTCTGGCTGACCAGATTCACCGTCGGCGGCGGGCGGTCGCGGACGTCCTCGCCATGCAGCAGCTTGTCGATCGACACCGCCGCATCGTGGCCGTGCGCCACCGCCCAGATGATGTTCTTGGGACCGAAGGCGGCGTCGCCGCCGAAGAAGACGTGCGGGATGGTCGACTGCATCGTCTTGGGATCGACCTTGGGCATGCCCCAACGGTCGAACTCGAGGCCGATATCGCGCTCGATCCAGGGGAAGGCGTTCTCCTGCCCGACCGCGACGAGCACGTCGTCGCACTCCATGACGGTGTCGGGCTCGCCGGTCGGTACCAGGCTGCGGCGGCCCTTCTCGTCGTACTTGGCCGCCACCTTCTCGAACACCATGCCGGTGAGCTTGCCGTCGCGGTGGATGAACTCCTTGGGCACGAGATAATTGAGGATCGGGATGCCCTCGTGCATCGCGTCCTCTTTCTCCCAAGGCGAGGCCTTCATCTCCTCGAAGCCGCTGCGCACCACGACGGTGACCTGCTCGCCGCCGAGCCGCTTGGACGAGCGGCAGCAATCCATCGCCGTGTTGCCGCCGCCGAGCACGATCACCCGCCGGCCGATGCGGTCGATATGGCCGAAGGAGACGCTGGAGAGCCAGTCGATGCCGATATGGATGTTGGCGGCGGCCTCCTTGCGGCCGGGAATCTCGAGGTCGCGGCCGCGCGGCGCGCCGGTGCCGACGAAGATCGCGTCGTAGCCTTCGGCGATGACCGCCTTCAAGCTGTCGACGTGCCGGCCGAGCCGCAGCTCCACCCCCATGTCGGTGATGTAGCCGACCTCCTCGTCGATGATCGCTTCCGGCAGGCGGAATTTCGGGATCTGGCTGCGGATCATGCCGCCAGCCTGCTTGTCGCCGTCATAGAGCACGCAGTGATACCCCAACGGCATCAGGTCCCGCGCCACGGTGAGCGAGGCCGGGCCGGCGCCGATCAGCGCCACGCGCTTGCCGTTCTTCCGCGCCGGGATCGCCGGCAGCAGCTTCCTGATGTCGTCCTTGTTGTCGGCGGCGACGCGCTTCAGGCGGCAGATCGCCACCGGATCCTTCTCGACCCGGCCGCGCCGGCAGGCCGGCTCGCACGGCCGGTCGCAGGTGCGGCCGAGGATGCCGGGGAAGACGTTCGATTTCCAATTGACCATGTAGGCGTCGGTGTAGCGCCCCGCCGCGATCAGCCGGATATATTCGGGAACCGGGGTGTGGGACGGACAGGCCCACTGGCAATCCACCACTTTGTGGAAATAGTCGGGGACGCGAATATCGGTGGGATTCAATGCGCTTCTCCTCCGCGACGGCTCCGCAGCGAACCGCCCGGCACGCGACCTTCGTCTAGTTCTCGGCCACCAGCTCGGCCTCGTTGTCGAGCGCGTCGGCGATGCTGAGCAGCTCCCGCGTCAGATCGGGGATGGCGGTCTGCTCCGACAGATCCCGGCACCGTT
>JASHTP010000017.1 GCA_030040495.1 Alphaproteobacteria bacterium | reverse complement strand
CAACGCTCGACCCGCGGAAAGCCGTAGCGCATCATCGGCAGGTTCTTGCGCACCAGCGGCAGCGCCACGAAGCCGAAATGGAAATCAACGGCGTAGCGCGCCAGGAACAGGCTGCGCGCCAGCAGCGGCAGGTAGGAAGAGAGGCCGCGGTTGTGCCGGGCGCGATGTCGCGGGCCGACCGCGCGGGCAATCGGCTGGCGAGCCGCCCCCTGCCGCCGGAGCGCGTCGCCGCCAGCCCGCGCCTGTCGCGGCTGCTCGAATATTGGCGCGAGCTGCGGCCGCTGTCGCGCGGCCGGCTCGCCGATTTCGACGCCGTGCGCCTGGTGCAGATGGCGAGCCTGGGCTGGGTCCATCTCGTCGATGTCGGCGATCCCGATCCCGCCAAATTGTCGATCACGATCCGCGGCTGGCGCGTGCCCAACGCGGAGATCGGCAAGAGCCGCGAAGGCATGCAGCTCGGCGATCATGCGGTGCGCATCCTGGGCGAGAGCGTCATGGCGGACTACGCGGCGGCGCGCGACGGCGAGACGCCGCTCCATCACTGCATCCAATCGCGGCTGCGCGGCCACAGCTACGCCTATCGCCGCCTCATCCTGCCGCTCTCCACCGACGGCGCGCGCACCGACCGCCTGCGGGTGGCGACGGATTTCGGGCAGCTGTCAGCTTTCGGCCGTCAGCCGTCAGGGAGCACGCCGACGCCGTGAATTCCAGCCCAGCACCGCGTCCATGCCGGAACCCTCCCGGGCTCGTGTCGCCGGCGCTATCGTCGCCGCGGCGGGCGAGAAGGTGAGGCACGGCTCATGATGAGGCTTCTCAGGCGCAAAGTGTTGCGGCCGGTCGCCGCGGGCCTGGCGCTGCTCGTGCTCGGCGGGGCGGCGGGCAGCTTCAGCGCCGCCGAATGGCAGACGCTGGAACGCGAGACGGATCGCCTGGCGCCCGCCGCCGGCGCCGCTTCCGGGCGCGCCGCCGCCTGCCATCGGGGCGACGCGGCGGCGCGCCGCCAGGCCTTCTACGATTTCCTGCTGCGCTATCTTGCCGCCGACGCCGCATCGGCGCGGCTCGAAGCCTTCGACCGCGCCGCGGACGCGGCACGGCACGCGCCCTGCGACCGCTATCTCCTGCAGCGCGACCGGTTCCGCGCCCGAGAGGCGCGGCGGCGCATCGAGCCGATCCTGCGCGACCATCATTTCTGAGCGCCGCCGCCATCGCGGACCGCCGGCCCGGCCTGCCCCGCGAGGGGGCTTGCGCCGGGCCGGTCGCGGCCCGAAGCTGGGCGCAAGGGAAGCGGGCAGGAAGGAAACCATGGACGTCACCCCGTTGGCCGAGGGCTTCGGCGCCGAGCTCCGCGGCGTCGATCTCATCGATGTCGCCGCGAGCGACGCCGCCTACCGCGCCGTGCGCGCGCTTTTCGAGGAGCATTCGCTGCTCGTCTTCCGCGACCAGCAGGTCGGCGACGATGTGCAGGCGGCCTTCTCGCGCGCCTTCGGTCCGCTCGAGCGGGTCAAGGTCGGCTCGGTCGGCACCGGCACCTTCTACAGCCGGCTCAACAATCTCGATGCCGAGGGGCGCGTCGTGCCGGAGAATCACCGCCAGGTCTGGCGCGCCCGCGCCAATCAGCTCTGGCACACCGACAGCTCCTTCAAAGCGACGCCGGCGCTCGCCTCGGTGCTGTCGGCGCGGACCTTGCCCGGCGCCGGCGGCGAGACCGAGTTCACCTCGACGCGGCGCGCCTGGGATCGGCTGCCGGCGGCGCGGCAGGAGCGGCTGCGCGATGCCGTCGTGACGCATTCCTACGCCAACTCGCGCGACCAGATCCATCCGGAGCTGATGACGCCGGAAGAGCGCGCGGCGCTGCCGCCGGTGCGCTGGCGCATGAGCTGGCGCAACCCGGTCAACGGACGGCGCGCGCTCTACGTCGCCTCGCACGCCTATGCGATCGAGGGCATGGGCGACAACGAGGCGAAGGCGCTCTTGGCCGAGCTCATCGCCGAGGCGACCGCGCCCGGCCGCACCTATCTCCACCGCTGGCGCGCCGGCGACGTCGTCATGTGGGACAATCGCGCCACCATGCATCGCGGCCGGCCCTGGCCGCTGGCGGAGCCGCGAATCATGGTGCGCACCACCATCCAGGCGCGCGACGAGGACGGGCTCCGGGAGCTGCGGCCGGCGGCGTAAGGACTGCGCCTATCGCGCGATGACCCGCACCGCCTCGTCGCTGCCGAGCTGGGCGTAGATGCCGCCGACGAGATGGTCGACGGTCTTGACGACATAGCCGACCTCGGGCGCGTACCAGAAGGTCGCAGTCTCGTGGTAGCCGTTGGTGTACTGGTCCTGGCCGACCGACTCCCACTCGATCACGAACGCGTCGAAGGTGCCAGCCGGCACCGTCACCAGCTCGTGCCGGACGACGCGGTAAGTCTCGCGGAGGTGGCGCTCGATGCTGACGGTCGCGGTGAACGAGACGCTGTTGCCGACGCGGAGCGGCCAGAGCCGCCGCAGCGCTTCCGCCGCCGCGTCGTTATAGGGGCCGAAGGCGATGGCCGGTTGGACGCCGGCCGCGCTTTGCAGGGCGCAGGCGTCGGCACTCGGCTCCTCCGCCGCAAAGACGCGCTGCGCGCCGCTCCTGAAATCGATCTCGGTGCCGGGTGTCGGGCAGCGGAACGCCACCTCGTTGCCGAAGCGCACGGGATCGTGCGGCGGCGGGGGCGGCGCGGCCGGCAGCGCGGCCACTTGCTTTGCCGGCGTCGGCGGCGCAACTACGTTTTGCGGCGATGGTGCAGAGTTCTGCGGCGTCGGCGCGGGCGTCGGCGGCAAGGTTGCGACCTGCGGTGCCGCCGGCGCCGTTGGCGGCACGGGCGCGGCCTGCGGCGGCGGCGCGGTGGTCGTCACGGTGGCGATGGCGTCGCTCGCCGGCTCGCCGGCCTCGGCCCATTTGCGCAGCTCGAGCAGGAAGGTGCCGAGGCTCCGCCGCACTGTCGCCTCATAGGCGACCCTGAGGCGCACTCTGCCTGCGGCATCGAGCCCCTCAAGCCCGCCGAGCAAGAAAGTTATGATTTGTTTCGAGGTGTCTGTAGCTTCGGTGTCGCTGGTGCGGAT
Source organism: Alphaproteobacteria bacterium (assembly GCA_030040495.1). Classification (GTDB taxonomy): domain Bacteria; phylum Pseudomonadota; class Alphaproteobacteria; order ATCC43930; family CGMCC-115725; genus DAHUYF01. The sequence goes on along the minus strand of JASHTP010000017.1, from coordinate 4,431 downwards.
GAGCCGCTGGAATACCGCTTTGCCCTCCGGCACGGTGGAGAGGCTATAGGTGATGTTGGTATCCACCTGCTGGTCGGTGAAGGTGCTGCGCTGGGCCGGGGAGAATTGGAGCAAGGCATCGAGGCGCCAATGCGCGACCGACATATCCGGCGCCAGCACGCCCGCGTCGTGCAGGGCATAGATGAGAACGTTCTTGAAATCGTCGTTGGTCACGCTCGTCGTATCGAGCCAGCCGGAGCTCGCACCGCCGGTCACTTGACCGACGGCGATAGCGTCCTTGAATTGCGGCTCGGTGTAGGCCACCGGCGGCGCGTTGATGTGCATGCCCGCCAGCCGGTCGCCGCAAGCACCGAGTACGAGCGTCAGCGGCAGGACAAGAGCCAGGAGCGGCCGAAAGCGCATCAGGGTCGTCTCCGCAAAAGGGCGCGGAATATTACCCTGAGTTGTAGAGCGCGACAACGGCGACAAGGGCGGGTCGCCCGGCGCCGCTAACCCTGCGCCGCCCGGTCCTCGGCGGAGCCGGCCGCCTCCGGCGCGGCGGCGTCGGCGCCCGCCGCCGGCAGGCGCACGGTGAAGCAGGAGCCGCGGCCGCGCTCGCTGGCGACGGTGATGTCGCCGCCCATCAGCCAACAGAGGCGCTGGCTCAGCGCCAGGCCCAGGCCGGTGCCGCCATATTCGCTGCGGATCGAGGGGGCGGCCTGGGTGAAGGAGGTGAAGAGCTTGGCCAGGCCGTCGCCGTCGATGCCGATGCCGGTGTCGCTCACCGCGAAGCGGATCCAGTCGCCTTCGAGCCGCCGCTCGCGCGCCACGGCGAGGCCGATGCGGCCGCCGCGGGTGAATTTGGCGGCGTTGCTGAGCAGGTTGAGCAGCACCTGGCGCAGCTTGGTGGCGTCGCCGAGCATGGCGCCGAGCTCCGCCTCGCAGCTCACTTCGAGCGCATTGCCGTTGCGCGCCACCAGCGGCTGCGCCGTCGACACCACCTCGGCGATGAAGCTGTCGATGTCGATCGGCCGCGCCTCGAGCTCCATGCGCCCGGCCTCGACCTTCGACAGGTCGAGCACGTCGGTGACCAGCGCGAGCAGATGGCGGCCGGCGGTGTGGATGCGCTTCAGGTCGGCGACGCGCGCCTCGCCGGTGCCGTCGCTCTGCGCCTCCTCGAGCAGCATCTCGCTGTAGCCGATGACGGCGTTCAAGGGCGTGCGCAGCTCGTGGCTCATGCTGGCGAGGAAGTCGGATTTTGCGTTGCTCGCGCGCTCCGCCTCGTCCTTCGCCGCGGCGAACTCGGCTTCGCGCTGATGCGCCTGGGTGACGTCGCGATAGACCGAGACGGTGCCGCCTTCCGAGGTGCGCGAATGCACCACCATGACGATGCGCTCGTCGAACACCTCCTCGTGCGGCGTGTCGAGCCTTGCATAGCTCTCGACCAGCTCGCGCGCGCGCCGCGCCCGCGCCGGCGCATCGATGAACGAGCCGTAGCGCTCGGCCATCAGGCTTGCCATCTCGGCGAGGCTCATGCCCGGCGCGAGCAGCGGGGCGACGCGCGGAAAGAGCCGCGCGAAGGCCTTGTTCCACAGCAGCAGCCGGCCGCCCTCGTCGGTCATGACGAAGCCGTCGACCATGCTGTCGACGCCGTCGCGGAAGCGCGCTTCGCTCTCGGCGCGGCGCTGGCGCGCCCGCTCCAGCCGCAGCACGATGTCGATGCCGAACATGATCAGCGGGCAGGACACCAGGATCGTGGTGAGGAAGGAGACGAGCGCGACCGCCTCCGGCGGCTGCCGGAAGCCCAGCAGCAGGTTGAGGCCGAGCGAGAGCAGCTCCGACATCACCACCGCGGTGGAGAGGAATATCGCAAGGGTGAGCAGGAAGCGCTGGCGGGTGAAAAAGATCGCCAGCGCCGCCGAGAGCCGCAGCAGCCGGCTGCTTTGCTGTGTCGGATCCTCGAGACCGACCAGCGCCGCGAAGGTGCGCGGCCGGCCGGCCGGCCGCTCTTCCGTCGCCGTATCATCGGCGCCGATCACGCGCTGGCTCGCCCGCTCGACGCGGAAGACGATGCCGACGCCGAGCAGGATCAGCGGCGTCGAATCCAGGATGGTCACCAGGAAGGTGATCACCGCCACCGGCTCCGGCGCCTGCCGATAGCCCAAGAGCGCGTTGAGGCCCTCCGCCAGCGCCTCGGCCAGGACCACCGCGGTGGCGATCCACATCAGGATCGCGCGCCAGTACTCCCGGCGGACGAAAGAGCGGCCTGGGCCGGCCGACCGACGCCCCGGTCGGCCGCTTTGCCGGTCTGAACTCACCGAAACCTCCTAGGCGCGGGCACGGACCGCGGTTCCAAGGAACATGCTTGCCCACTCCAGGCGACGCCGCCGTCGACCCTAAGGACGATGCCTTAAGAACTCGGTAATTAAGGCTAATATTTTAGCGGTATTTGTGAAAAAATGCTGAATCGGCGCCGCGGGCTTTACCATGACCGACGATCCCTGCTTCCTCTCGGCCGGCGAGCTCCGCGCGCGGATCGGCCGGCGCGAGCTGTCGCCGGTCGAGGCGACGCAAGCGGTGCTGGACCGCATCGCGCGGCTGCAGCCCGCGCTCAACTGCTTCATCACGATCTGCGCCGAGGCGGCGCTTGCGGAGAGCCGGCGGGCCGAGGCGGCGCTGATGCGCGGCGAGGCGAGAGGCCTGCTGCACGGCGTTCCCTTTACGGCGAAGGATCTCGTCGACACCGCGGGCGTGCGCACCACCTACGGCTCGCTGCTCTTCCGCGACCATGTGCCGAGCGAGGACGCCGTCGCCGTCGCACGGCTGCGCCGCGCGGGCGCAATCCTCGTCGGCAAGACGACGACGCCCGAGTTCGGCACCAAGGGCCTGACCGACGCGCCGCTCTTCGGCCGCACGCGCAACGCCTGGAGCGACAGGCACAGCTGCGGCGGATCGAGCGGCGGCGCGGCGGTCGCGGTGGCGACGGGCCTGGCGCCGCTCGCGGTCGCCACCGACGGCGGCGGCTCGACGCGCATCCCGGCGGCGTGCAACGGCGTCGCCGGCTTGAAGCAGAGCAACGGTGTCGTGCCGCACAGCCAGGCCCCCGACGCTTTCGGCAACTACACCTACGTCACGCCGATGACGCGCACGGTGACGGACACCGCGCTGATGCTGCAGGCGATGGCGGGGCCGCATGACAGCGATCCCTGGTCGATCGGCCTGCCGGTGCCCGACTATCTCGCCGCCGCGCGCGCCGAAGGCGATCTCGGCGACATCCGCGTGCTCTATTGCCTGGCGCCGTCGGGCCGGCCGGTCGCCGCCGCGGTGAAAGCGGCGTTCGAGGCGGCACTGCGGCGTCTCGCCGACCTCGGCGCGGTGCTCGAGGAGATGCCGGGCGACGGGTTCGAGATCGAGCCGCTGTGGCGCGTCATCAACCACACCACCTGGCGCTCGCGCTTCGCCGAGATGGTGGCGCGCGCGGGCGACAAGATGAGCCCGTCGCTGGTGCGCCAGGTCGAATCCGCCTCCGCCGTCACCGGCACCGACTATCAGCAGGCGATGTTCGCCCGCGCCGCCCTCTTCCGCCGCGTGCAGGGGATGTTCCGCCGCGCCGACCTCCTCGTCACCCCGACCCTGCTGCGCCCGGCGCTGCCGATCGAGCAGGATCTCTTCGATCCCATCGAGATCGATGGCGCGCTGGTACCGGACCTGCGCGCGAGCTGGTTTCCCTGGACGATGCCCTTCAACCTCACCGGCCACCCCGCGATCTCCGTCAATTGCGGCTTCTCGCCGGAAGGGCTGCCCGTCGGCCTCCAGCTCGTCGGCCGCTTCCGCGGCGAGCCGGCGCTGCTGCATGCCGCGGCGCTCTTCGAGGCGGCGGCGGGATTGTCGGGGCGGTGGCCACCGGGGCTGTGAGGCGTTCCGGCCTTGAGCCGCGGCTCGCCTCGCTACCGCCCGGTCCTTTATGCGCTCTACGGAGCGGACATTTCGGGAGTCCGGCGTTTGATCCGGCTTCACACGCGGCGATATCGTTGACGCAACCGGCAACCATTGTCGAATGCCGTGATTCAACCGGGGTGTCCGTACCGATTGACTACGGAGATGTTGGAGACGGCGCTGCCGCGCTCGATCCAATCACGCTGGAGCTAAGCACACAGTTTCGCCCAAACGGGCCGCTTAGGGCGTCCGGTTGGCCAACAGTAGATCATGCTCAGAAATGAGGAACGGTAGGCGCGTATCTTGCGGGGTGCCCAGCTCCGGAATTCGTTTGTGCCTGTCGAAGCGCGGCAGAATCCGCTGGCGTGGGGCAACGAGAGATTGCCGCCGCTGCGCATAGTTGCCTGCTGCGGCGGCTAAAGCATAACGATACGAACGCGCCTCTTGCGCCGGCCGTCCTGAAAGGTGCCTACCTGCTATTCAAATCGGCCTAAGGCAGGCGCTCTACTCCCGATT
>JASHTP010000016.1 GCA_030040495.1 Alphaproteobacteria bacterium | reverse complement strand
AGAAGGTGTTCTCCCAGAGCTTCGGCACGAACACGGTGCGGCCGGTCTCCACCGCGGCGATCGCCGGCCCGGCGAGCGTCTCGGCGTCGACATACCATTGGTCGGTGAGCCAGGGCTCCAGCACCGCGCCGGAGCGATCGCCGTGCGGCACCATCAGCGTATGCGGCTCGATCTTCGCCACCAGCCCCGCCGCCTCGAGATCGGCGACGATGCGCTTGCGCGCGACGAAGCGGTCGAGGCCGCGATAGGCTTCGGGCGCGTTCTCGTTGAGCCGCGCGTCGCGGTCGAAGATGTTGACCAGCGGCAGCCCGTGGCGGCGGCCGACCTCGAAATCGTTGAAGTCGTGCGCCGGCGTGATCTTGACCGCGCCGCTGCCGGTTGCGGGATCGGCATGCTCGTCGGCGACGATCGGGATACGCCTGCCGACCAGCGGCAGCACGGCGTGGCGGCCGATCAGGTCCTTGTAGCGGCCATCCTCGGGATGGACGGCGACGCCGGTATCGCCCAGCATCGTCTCCGGCCGCGTCGTCGCCACGGTGATGAAGCGGCCCGGCGCGTCCTCGATGGGGTAGTTGACGTACCACAGCGAGCCCTTGGTTTCTTGATTCTCGACCTCGAGGTCGGAGATGCCGGTGTGCAGCTTCGGGTCCCAGTTGACCAGCCGCTTGTCGCGATAGACCAGGCCTTCCTTGTAGAGCGCGACGAAGACGCGGCGGACCGCCGCGGAAAGCCCTTCATCCATGGTGAAGCGCTCGCGGCGCCAGTCGGCCGAGGCGCCGAGCGCGCGAAGCTGCCGGGTGATGGTGCCGCCCGATTCCGCCTTCCACCGCCAGACGCGCTCGACGAAAGCGGCGCGGCCGAGCTTGAGCCGGCTCGACTGCTCGAGCTCGAGCTGACGCTCCACCACCATCTGCGTGGCGATGCCGGCATGGTCGGTGCCGGGCTGCCACAGCGTGTCGCGCCCGAGCATGCGGTGATAGCGGATGAGGATGTCCTGGAGCGTGAAGGTGAGCGCGTGGCCCATATGCAGGCTGCCCGTCACGTTGGGCGGCGGCATCATGATGCAATAGGGCTCGGCCGGGGAATCGGGGTGGCAGGCGAAAGCGCCGGACGCCTCCCATTCCCGGTAGATGGCCGTCTCGACATCGGCCGGACGATAGGTCTTGTCCAGCATTGCTGAACGCCTCTCACTCGCTCCGCGGTGCTGACAGGGGGGACGGGAATGTCGCCGCTTGCGGCCTCGGGCCGCTCAGCGGGACTGGGCCTCGCGCGACATGCGCCGGATCTCGTCCTGCACCAGCCGCTCGACGAGCTGCGGCAGATGGGCGTCGAGCCAGTCGCGCAGCATCGGCCGCAACAGCTCGCGGACGAGGTCCTCGAGCGTGCGGCCGGCATCGCCCAGCGGCAGGCTGCCGAGCTGGTCGCGCCCGCCCAATCCCGCGAGCTGCGACAGCGCCGAAACCGAGGCCACTTCGGTGGCTTGCGACACCAGCCGTTCGTCGCTCTCCACCGGCATCGGCGGCGGCGGCGGCAAGGGTTCGGGCTCGGCGCGCGGCGGCGCCGATTCGACGCCGAAGATCGCTTTGGGAGGCGGCGGTGGCGGCGGTGGCGGCGGCTCGGCAAAGGGCTTCTTGCCGCCGGCGGTGATGCTGACGACCGTGCCGTCCTCTTCCACCACCTCGGTCAGCTCCAGCACCTCCTCGCCGCGAGCCGGCTTCTCCTCGGCGGCCGGGGGTGCCGGCGCGCCTTCCCCATCCTCGGCGATGATGCGCCGGATGGAGGCAAGGATCTCCTCCATCGACGGCTCGTGCTGGCCCTTTGCGTCGGACATGGTGCTCAACCGGACTCGCGTAACCGGCGGCTACAGTACGGGAAGCCAAGGCAAAATGCCAGCCGAACCGGCCGATTCGCCCGGTCCGGCGCGCGGACCCGGCCTGGGCCGCGGGCGGCAGCCGCGTCGACTCCGGGTTGTGACGCCGGTGCAACGGTGGCGGGAAGCGGCGCTATTTCGGCGCGCCGAAGCCGAGCCACTTGTCGCGCACCGCCCGGTAATGCTCGTCGACGTCGTAGAGCTTGACCGGCAGGCGCAGGTCGGCGGCGGTCAGGCGGCCGACCTGCTCCGCCAAGGTGAATTCGGCAAGCGCGAGGTCGTGCTGGGCGGTGACCAGCTGCACGCGGTCGGTGAACAGCTCCTGCTCGGCATTGAGCACATCGAGCACGGTGCGCGAGCCGACCGTCGCCTCCTGGCGCACGCCCTCGAGCGCGATCTCGGCCGCCTTGATGGTCGATTGCAGCGAGACGATCTGCGCCCGGCCGGAGACGATCTGCTCCCAGGCCTGGGTCGCGCCCTGGACCGCGGCGCGGCGGGCGTCGTCGGTCTGGCCGCGGCGCTCGCCCTCCACCTGGATCGCCTGGCGGGTCTGCGAGTAGATGTCGCCGCCCTCATAGAGCGGCACGGTCATGCGGGCGACCAGCGACCCCGTGGTGACGTCGTGCCCGACGAGGACCGTCTCGTTGCCGCGGTTGAGGTCGCCGACCAGAGCGATGGTCGGCAGCAGCTGGTCGCGCGTGGCGTCGATGGCGTCGCGCGCCGCGTCCTCGGTGAAGATCGCCGCGACCACCGTGGGATTCTTGAGGCTGGCGAGGCCGATCGCCTCGTCGCGGTTAGCCGGCAGCACCGGCCGCAACGTCGCCGGCTCCAGCTTGGCCGGCGGCACGTGGCCCACCGCGCGCTGGTAGTTGGCGCGGCTCACCTGCAGATTGCCGGCGGCCTGCTCGCGCGAGGCGGTGGCGCCGGCAAGCCGCGCCTCGGCTTGCGCCACGTCGGTGCGCGTCACCGCGCCGACGCGGAACTCGTCGTTGGTCGCCTCGAGCTGACGGCGCAGCACCTGCTCGTTGTTGATGCTGAGATCGAGCGTCGCCTGGTCGCGCACCACGTCGAGATAGGCCTGGACGACGCTGAGAAACACCGTCTCTTCGGTGGCGACGTCGCGCGCGCGCTCGGCCTCGACCGTCTTCTCCGCCTCGGCGGTCAAAGCCACGGTGCGGCCGCCGCTGTAAAGCGGCTCGTCGATGTTGAGGTCGACCGTCTTGGGCGCGGTCTTGGAATTGGGGGCGGTCGGCGACGTCGGCTGGTTCTCGATGCGCTGTGCCCCCGCCGCCCCGGTGAAGGTCACCGTCGGCCGCCAGCCGGACAGCGCCTGCGGCACGCCCTCGTCGGTCGCGCGCAGATTGGCGCGCTCGGCGAGGATCTGCGGATTGTTGTAGTAGGCGTCGACCAGCGCGTCGACCAGCGTCTCGGCGCGGGCGCCGCCGGCGGCGGCGAGGAGCAGCGCGCCCGCGGCGCAAGAGGCGAAGAGCTGACGGCGCGGCATCGAGGTCCCTGTCCCTGTCCCGCTCAGAACACGAAGCTCGGCTCGGCTTGGAAACCCGGCAGCAGCGGCACCGCCGCATCGAAGCAGGGCCTTCGCGACAGCACGCCGCCGGCTGAACCCATCAGCACGGCGCGGCCCATGCCGCCCTCTTCCTGCACCACCGCGACCAGCCGGCCGCGGTCGGCGAGCTGCTGCGCGACCGCGTCGGGGATGCGCTGCACGGCGCCTTCGAACAGGATCACGTCGTAGGGCGCGCGCCCGGGATAACCCGCGGCGAGCGGCGCCTCGAGCACGGCGACGTTGCCGATGCCGAGCTCGCGCAGCCGCGCCATCGCCTGCCGCGCCAGCTCGACCTCGCTCTCGATGGCGACGACGCTGCGCGCCAGCCGCGCCAGCAGCGCGGTGCCGTAGCCGGTGGCGCAGCCGACCTCGAGCACCCGGTCGCCGCGGCCGATCGCGGCGAGCTGCAGCAGCCGCGCCAGCACCATCGGCTGCATCAGGTAGCGCCCGCCCCCCAGCGGCAGATCATCGTCGACATAGGCGGCGCCGCGCAGCGCCGGTGGCGTGAAGCGCTCGCGCGGCACGGCGAGGAAGGCGTCGAGCACCGCCTCGTCCGTCACTTTGTTGGTGCGGAGCTGGCTTTCGACCATGGTGAGACGTGCCGCCGCGTAGTCGATCATGAAGCTTCGCCCGTCGCTGCCCGCCGAATGAGCGGACTTATAAAGGCGGCGGCGGCGCAACACAATCCTCGCTTCGGCGCCGGCGCGCCTTGACCCCTCCCCGGCGCCCCGGCATATAGCGGCTGCGCCGGCCGGATGGCAGAGTGGCTATGCAGAGGACTGCAAATCCTCGTACAGCGGTTCGATTCCGCTTCCGGCCTCCAGCGCCCCGCCCGCCGGAGTGGCGCGGGCCGGGCGGCTCTGTTATAAGGCCGCTGTCCTGGCCGTCACGGGCATGACAAACACTGATCCCGGGTAGCTCAGTGGTAGAGCAAGCGGCTGTTAACCGCTTGGCCGGGGGTTCGAATCCCTCCCCGGGAGCCAATCGAGGGGCCGGAGCCGCCTGCTCCGGCCCTTCCCGCTCCGCTACAGCACCGCGCCGGGGCTGCCGAGCGCGTATTCGGTGAGGCCGCGGGTGACGATGTCGTAGGCCTCGTCGATGGAATCGGTGCGATGGAAGAGCTCGACGTCGCCCGGGCTGATCGTGCCGTATTTCACCAGCGCGTCGAAATTCACCACCTCGTTCCAGAACTTGGCGCCGAACAGCACGATCGGCATGCGCTTCTTCATCTTGCGCGTCTGCACCAGGGTCAGGATCTCGAACAGCTCGTCGAGCGTGCCGAAGCCGCCCGGGAACAGCACCACCGCCTTGGCGAGATAGACGAACCAGAATTTGCGCATGAAGAAATAGTGGAAATGGACGTGCAGCTCGCGGCTGACGAAGGGGTTGTCGAATTCCTCGTTGGGGATGGAGATGGTGAGGCCGACATTGAGCCCCTTCGCCTCCGAGGCGCCGCGGTTGGCCGCCTCCATGATGCCGGGCCCGCCGCCGGTGCAGACGACGAAGCGCCGCTCCTCATGGTCGAGATTCTTCGACCAGTCGGTCAGGCGATGGGCGAGCTCGCGCGCCGCCTCGTAATAGACCGACAGCTCGGCCGCGGTGCGCGCCGCGGCGACCCCCGTCCCGGTGCGCTCGGCCTCGGCCAGCGCCGCCGCCGCGGCCTCCTGCGACAGCAGCCGCGCCGAGCCCATGAAGACGATGGTGTCCTGCACGCCGTAGCGCTTGAAGCGCGACAGCGGCTCCAAATACTCCGACAGGATGCGCAAGGCGCGCGCGTCCTTGCTCTCGAGGAAGCGGGTGTTCTGGTAGGCCTTGGGCTGGCGGTGCGACTGCTTTTCGGCGCGGGGCTTGTCCACGGGTTCACCTCCGGGGGCGACTATGCCGCGATCATGGTGAACAAGAGCTGAACGCCGCGCGGCCGCTCGGCGTCAATCATAACTTTACACAAGGCCATTTAGTATTCCCCGTTTGACTGGGCTTCGGTCGGGGTCCCCGATGTCGCAAAGCATGCGCAAACCGCCGCCGGCGCTGGTCAAGGTGCGGCTCGACGCCAAGGCCGTCGAAGCTTTGCTCGAGCGGCATCGCCGCTACCTCCGCAACCAGAGCGGCGGCGCCCGGGCGATGCTGCGGCAGTGCGACTTGAGCGGCCTCGATCTCAGCGGCGGCGACTGGACGAACAGCGAGTTCCTGGTCTGCAAGTTCGACGGCGCGAACCTGCAGCGCAGCGTCTTCCGCCACGCCAACCTGTTCGGCGCGCGCTTCAACAATTGCGACCTGTCGAGCGCCGACTTCGAGAAGGCCGACCTGCGCGGCTCCAAGTTCGAGCTCGCCAACCTCACCGGTGCGCGTCTCGGCGGCGCCGATCTGCGCGAAGGCATGGTGATCGACGCCGGCATGACGCTCGACGGCGACACCGGCAGCCGCTTCACCAACGCCATCCTCAAGGGCGCGAAGCTGCCTAACGCGCGCTGCAAGGCGGTCGATTTCAGCGGCGCCATCCTCGAAGGCACCGACTTCTCCGACGCCGACCTGCGCAACGCCTGCTTTCACGGCGCCGAGCTCATCGACCCCATCCTGCGCGGCGCGCAGCTCACCGAGGCCGACCTGCGCAGCGCCGTGCTCCGCGGCGACGTCGGCCAGCGCCTGCAGAACAGCGGCGCAGCGCTGCCGCAATCGCGCTTGAAGCTCGAGGCGATCGCCGACCGGCTGAAGCAGCACGAGATCTGGGTGGCGAGCCAGGCCAAGGAGGGCCGCCGGCTCAATCTCAGCGGCGCCAACCTCGAAGGCATCGATCTCTCGGGCCGGCTGTTGGCGGCGGCCAAACTCGACCACACCATCCTCGTCGGCGCCAACCTCAAAAGCGCCAATCTCGCCGCCGCGGTGCTCACCGGCGCCAATCTGCAGGGCGCCAACCTCGTCGCCGCCGAGCTGCGCGGCGCCGACCTGCGCTGGGCCAATCTGCGCGAAGCGGTGCTGCTCGGCACGCGCCAGGGCGAGATGCCCGGCCTTGCCGCGCTCAAGACCCTGCTCGAGGCCGACGAATAGACGGCCTGCCGCCTTGATCTAGATCAGTGCCGCCCGTCCCGGCCGCGTCTTCAATGGCATCATCGCGAGGTTCCCCAAGGAGGGACAGATGCCCGAACAGGGTGGCGGTACGATGGCGAGAGACGCGGCCGAGCTCGATGTCGGCCTGATCGCCCGGGTGCGCGGCTGGTGGCGGGGCGTGTGGGAGCGCCAGCATCTGCGCGGCGAGTTCGCAGCCCTCGAGCAGCATGGCCAGCTC
>JASHTP010000229.1 GCA_030040495.1 Alphaproteobacteria bacterium | reverse complement strand
TCTTCCTGCGAGGCCTGGCAAAGGTCGCTTGCGAGGCACGGTTGCACGCCATCGCCCACAATCTCCGCCGAGCATGCTCGCTCGGCTTCACCTGGGCATAACCGCCCGCAGACGACCAGCCCCCCAAACCCGCTCGCCGCGTCCCTTACCAGCCCGTCGAACGACAAACCCGAAATTCTCTCACACGCTCTTTCGCGAGGGCGACGCGAAAGCGGCAAAGCGATCCGACCAGCAGCCGCTTCAGCGCGCCCGGCGCTTGGCCTGCGGCCGCTTGGGCTTGGAGCGCACCGGCTTCGCCGGGGCGGCGGCGCGGCGGTGGAGGCGGCTGCTGAGGCGGAGACGGCGGCGGCGCTTACGGGCGCCGGCGCTCTTGGTCTTCCAGCCGCGCTTGCCGGCGAGATCGTTGACGATGGCGTAGCCACCGGGGCGCAGCCGCAGCGGCGCGGCGACGCGTTCGAGATGGTCGAAGCGGCTGCCGCGCTGCGGCCGCTCGCCCTCGAACCAGGCGGGATAGACGAAGTTCGACACGGCGACGCCGTCGATATGATAGACATCGGAGCGCACGGGATCGCAGACCTCGTAGCCGTAGAGCAGGCCGTCCGGCCCCGCTTCGCCTTTGATGACGGCGGCGAGGTTGATGTAAGGGTCGATCAGCATCTCGAGCAGCTCGTGGCTCAGCACCACCGACCACGGCATGTCATCTTCCTCGGCCGTGGCGACGAAAGCCTTGCCCAGCGGCAGGCCGGCCCTGGTGACATCGTGGTAGCCGAGGTCGCCGGCGCGGTCGCTGTTGTCGTGAAGCGTGAGCCACCAGGCATCGTCGGGCGGCAGCTCGCCTTCCGGCACCAGGCTGAGCTCTGCAGAAACGCCCCAGACCGGCGCGAAATCGCGTTCCACCTGCTTCTCCAGCGCCGCCAGCACTTTGGCGAGGCGTTCGCGCGGGATCGGCTCGTTCTCGGTGTTGTTCACCACGGCGACCCGAATGGGGGCGTCGCCTTGGCCCGCCTTGCGTTTCCTGCCTGCCATCTTCCTCCTCCTCGGCCCGATCGACGGGTGTTCAGAATTTTTCCTCGCCGCGATGCCTGACCGCGTCCGGGAAGTCGCGATAGAGCGCGAAAGTCGCGCCGGTCACCATTGAATTCACGGCAAAATGCACCCCCTCGACGGGATCGCGACGGCTGGCGACGCGCTGGAACGCGGTCTCCAGCTGCGCCATGTCGCGGACTTCGATCATGATATGGAAGTCGCCGAACTCGCGCGGGGCGAGGCCGAGCTTCCGCCGGGTCAGCCGCCAGCCTTCGATCAGGCCCTGTTGCTTGAGATGGCCGAGATAGGCGGCGACCTTGTCGGCGAACTCGGTGTCGCTGGCGCCCGGCTTGAGGCTGCACCAGGCGTGATAGATGTCCATGAGCGGCCTCTTACCAGGCGGGCGAGGGCATGGCGGCGCGCGGAATGATCGCGCCCGGATATTGTATCACGACGCCGGCGAGGCGATGGCCGGCAAGCGCCGCGTCCGCCGGCGCCGCGCCGGCGAGCCGGGCGGTGAGATAGGCGGCATTGAAGGCGTCGCCGGCGGCGGTGGTGTCGCGCGGTGCGATGCGCGCGGGCACCGGCACCTGCGTGCCGTCGCCGAGGTAGCAGCCCTCGGCGCCCGCCTTGACGCAGATCTCGATGCCGCGGCCGGCATAGCGCGCCACGGTGTCGCGCGGCGCCGCGTCGCCCCACAGCGCCCGCTCGTCCTCGAAGGTCGGCAGCGCCAGGCCGACGAGGTCGAGAAAGGGCGCGATCGCCGCCTGCGCCGCGGCGCGATCGGGCCAGCCCGCCGGGCGATAGTTGCTGTCGAAGACGACGAGTCGGCCGGCCTCGCGCGCGGCGGCGAGCGCGGCAAGGAGACGCTCGCGCGCCGGCGGCGCCAGGATCGAGAGGGTGATGGCGGTGAGGTACAGCACGTCGTAGCCGGGCAGCGCCGCCAGCATCGACTCGCCCGCGGCGCCGGCGAAGAGGGCGCGCGCCGCGGCAGCGGAGCGGTAGTAGAAGAAGCGCCGCTCGCCATCGGGCCCGGTGCGGATGAGATAAAGGCCGGGCAGCTTTCCCGGCAGCTGCGCGACGCTGCCGGTGCCGATGCCTTCGGCGCGCCAGGCTTCGAGCATCGCCGCGCTGTAGGGATCGTCGCCGAGCGCGGTGACGTAATCCACGGCGAGTCGGTCGGGCCGGTTGAGACGCGCGAGATAGAGCGCGGTGTTGAGGCTGTCGCCGGCGAAGCCGAGCTCGAGCAGGGCTGCGTCGCGATGCCGCAGCTCGATCATGCATTCGCCGATGGCGGCGAGTCGCCTCATTCTGTCCTCTTGCCGCGCTGCGCCGTTGCTCTACTCTCTCCACTCTCTCCGTTGCCCGCTCCGCCGGGCGGCGTCAAGACGGAAGGAGCCGCATGCACGAGATATTCCACGGCACGACCGTCATTCCCGTCGTCACGTTGGAGCGCGTCGCCGATGCGGTGCCGCTCGCCTCGGCGCTGCTGCGCGCCGGGCTGCGCCTGGTCGAAGTGACCTTGCGCACGCCGGCTTCGCTGTCGGCGATCAGCGAGATCGCGCGGCGGCTGCCCGACACGGTGGTCGGCGCCGGCACGGTGCTCACCGGCGCCGATGTCAGGCGGGCGGCGGAGGCGGGTGCGCGGTTCCTGGTCAGCCCGGGACTGACGCCGGATCTCGTCGCCGCGGGGCTCGGCAGCGAGCTGCCCTATGTCCCCGGCGCCGTGACCCCGTCCGAGATCATTGCCGCGCGCGAGCAGGGCTTCTCGCTGCTCAAATTCTTCCCGGCGGTGGCGTCGGGCGGCGTCGAGGCGCTGCGCCAGCTGGCGCCCGTCTTCTCCGGCATCGCCTTCTGTCCCACCGGCGGCCTCAACGACGCCAACGCCGCCGATTTCCTGTCGCTTCCCAACGTGCCGATGGTCGGTGGCGCGTGGTTGGCTCCGGCCGATTTGATCGCCGCCGGCGACTGGGCGGGCATCGAGGAGCGCGCGCGCCGCGCGGCGAGGCTCAAGCCGCGCTGAGGCCCGCTCAGCCGCCGACCTTGTAGCCGTTGTTGCGCAGGCACTGGTCGACGAAGGCCTTCTCGTCGACGGGGCCCTGCACCTGGCTCACGCCATAAGCCGCGCCCGCCACGGTGCCGGAGATCGCGCCTTGGCTGGTGGCGAGGCCGATGCCGGAGCCGTAGGCCACGGTGCCGATGACGCCGCCGAGGCCGGCGCCGAGGATCGCTCCGGCCGCCACCGGTCCGTAACGGTCGCGCTCGGCGACCTTCTTGCAGTCATAGAGATCGATCTCGTAGCGCGCCTGGTCGACGCCAGTGAGATCGACCTGGGGCCGGTAGGTGCTCGTGGGTCCGCAACCGGCAAGCAGCGTCGCGAGCAGCAGAAGGGGCGCGGGGCGCATTTTCATCCTCAATAAGTGGCCCTTCCGCCGGAGAGATCGAAGACCCCGCCGGTGGTGAAGGAGCATTCCTCGGAGGCGAGCCAGGCGATCATCGCCGCGATCTCCTCGACCG
>JASHTP010000228.1 GCA_030040495.1 Alphaproteobacteria bacterium | reverse complement strand
CGACCTCGCCAAGCTCAAATCGGCGGTCCGCGACAAGGCCGACGCCGTCGCCGCGGCGATCTCCGCCGATTTCGGCAACCGCTCGCGGCACGAGAGCCTGCTCGCCGAGATCTTCACCACGCTCGCCGGCATCCGCCACGCCGAGAAGCACCTCGCGCAATGGATGCGGCCGAAGCGCGTCTCGGTCGCGCTCGAGCTGCTGCCCGGCCGCGCCCGCATCCTCTACCAGCCGCTCGGCGTCGTCGGCATCATCAGCCCCTGGAACTATCCCTTCCAGCTCGCCATCATGCCGCTCATCGCCGCGCTCGCCGCCGGCAACCGGATCATGCTCAAGCCGTCGGAGCTGACGCCGCGCACCGCGGAGTTCATCGCCGAGTTCCTCGCCGGCCTCTATCCCAGCGAGCAGGTGGCGACGGTGCTGGGCGGCGCCGAGATCGGCGCCGCCTTCTCCCGGCTGCCCTTCGACCACCTCTTCTACACCGGCTCGACCGCGGTCGGCCGCCTGGTCATGCAGGCGGCGGCGGAGAATTTGACGCCGGTGACGCTCGAGCTCGGCGGCAAGTCGCCCTGCATCATCGGCGAGGACGCGGCGCTCGCCGGCGCGGTCGAGAGCATCGTCTACGGCAAGCTGCTCAATGCCGGGCAGACCTGCATCGCGCCCGACTACGTGCTGCTGCCGGAGGGCAAGCGCGAGGAGTTCGTGACGCTGGCGCAGCGCGCGGTGAAGAAGTTCTATCCGCGCCTGGCGTCCAATCCCGACTACACCAGCATCGTCAGCGACCGCCACTATCAGCGCCTGCGCCGCCAGGTCGAGGAGGCGAAGGCGCGCGGCGCGCGCATCGTCGAGCTCAACCCGGCGCAGGAGCCGCTCGAGGGCGGCCGCAAGCTCGCGCCCACCTTGGTGATCGAGCCCGGCGAGGATCTCGCGCTGATGCGCGAGGAGATCTTCGGCCCGGTGCTGCCGGTCAAGACCTATCGCGCGCTCGACGAGGCGATCGACTATGTCAACCGCCATCCGCGGCCGCTGGCGCTCTATTATTTCGGCGAGGATGCGGAGAAGCGCGACCGCGTGCTGGCGCGCACCGTCTCCGGCGGTGCCGCGATCAACGAGACGCTGATGCATGTGCTGGTGGAGAATCTGCCCTTCGGCGGCGTCGGCGCGTCGGGCATCGGCGCCTATCACGGCGAGATCGGCTTCCAGACCTTCTCGCACCGCAAGGGCGTCTTTTTGCAGAGCCGCTTCAACACCGCCTTCCTGCTGCGCCCGCCCTTCGGCCGTCTCTCCAACCTCGTGCTGAAGCTGCTGCTGAAGCGCTAAGCTGCGCTGCAAGAAGATCGTGCCTCCTTCGACAAGCTCGGGATGAGGTAAATCGAGAGTGGCCGCTACCAGGGGCCGCAAAGAAAGTTCCTCATCCTGAGCCTGTCGAAGGACGCAGGGTGCAATTGCAGCGAAGAGCAAACCCTCTCTACAGCGCGTAGCCCCGCTGCCGCGCCTCGTCGATCGGCACGATCATCTTGCCGATCGGCCAGAGGGCCAGCGCGGCGAGCTTCAGATGCGCCCAGGCGAAGGGCAGCCCGATGATGGTGACGGCGAGCAGCACCGCGGTGACGATGTGCCCCAGCGCCAGCCACCAGCCGGCGAGCACCAGCCAGATCAGGTTGCCGAGCGCGCCGAGCGGGCCGGTGCCGAGATCCTCGCGCCCGGTGTAGCGGGCGCGCGACACCGCGGTCTGGCCGAAGGGCAGCAGCGTGTAGGCGGCGATGGTGAAGGCGGCGCGCGTCCAGGGCAATCCGACGATGGTGAGCGCCATGACCACCGCGGCGAACACCCAGGCGACCGCCATCCACAGGCCGCCGAACAGGATCCAGAGCAGGTTCAGCAACAGGCTCGTCGCCGGCATGGCATCCTCCGTCGCGTCTCAGCGTCCGAGATCGCGGAACTTGCGGTGCAGCTCGAAATCGCCGGAGGCGACCTGGGTTTCCATCTGGCCGAGCCGCTCCTCGAGGTCGCGGAACTTGCGCTTCAGTGCCTGCAGCGTGTCGGCAGGCGCGGTGTTGACGCCGCGCCAGAACGCCTCCTCGTCGCGGCTCGCATAGAGGGCGGGCGGCTTCGGCCGCAGCACCACCGCCAGGATGACATAGGCGGCGAGCGTCGGCGGGAAGAAGAAGATCAGGCCGAGCACGGCGATGAGCCGCACCACGATCGGCTCGACGCCGAGATAGTCGGCGATCCCGGCGCAGACGCCGGCGATGATGCCGCGCTCGGGGTCGCGCCACAGGCGGTAGCGCGTGCTGCTGCTGTTGGTCCAGGCCATCGCTCACCCTCCCGCGCGCATGCGCCAGCCCGGCGCCTCGGCGTCGAGCACCTTCTCGAGCGCGTCGATGCGCGCCTCCATCCGCCGCGCGCTCTGCCACAGCTCGCCCAGCGCCTTCTCGTCCTCGCCGGAGAGCCGCCGCGCGCTGCGCCACAGCGTGATGTAGTGGAAGATGATCCACAGCGGCGCGACGATGACGAGAAAGAGGATGCCGAGGACGAAGGCTCCGCCGCCGAAGAGCATGGCGTCGCCCCCTCAGCGAGCGGCTTCGGGCGGGGCGCGGTTGCCGAGGCGCTCCTTGAGCGCCTTCAGCTCCTCGTCGACGCCGTTCTCGGCCTCGAGCCCGGCGAGTTCCTCGGCGAGCGTCTTCCGGCGGCCGAGATCGAAGGCCTCGACCTTGCCCTCCATCTCGTCGAGCGCGCGCTCGACCTGCTCGAAGCGGGAGAAGGCGTCGGTGATGCGCTCGTCATGGAGCCGCGCGCGCAGCTTGAAGCGGTTGGCGGCGGTCTGGTGCCGCGTCGCCAGCGACTTCTCGCGCGCCTTGGCGTCGGCGAGCTTCGCCTGCAGCTTGGCGATGTCCTCGTTCTGCTTCGCCAGCGCCTCCTCGATCTGGCGGTGCTGCTGCTCGAGGCTGGCGCGCGCGTCGACGAGCCGCGCCTTGGCGAGCAGCGCGCCTTTGGCGAGGTCCTCGCGTTCCTTGGTGAGCGCCAGCTCGGCGCGGCGCTGCCACTCCTCCTGCTCGCGCGAAAGCGCGGCGAGCCGGCGCTCGATTTCCTTCTTCTCGGCGATGGCGCGCACCGCCGCCGAGCGCACCTCGACCAGCGTGTCCTCCATCTCCTGGATGATCAGCCGGATGATCTTCTCGGGATCCTCGGCGCGGTCGAGGATGGCGTTGATGTTGGAGTTCACGATGTCGGCGAGACGGGAAAAGATACCCATGACTTCGTCCTTTGCTGCCGGGGCCGGGCCTGCTCCGCTGCGCCTTGCCTAGCAGGCTCCATGCCAGCCCCGGCCGATCGAGCTAACCCTTTGGCGGGGCAGCGATTTCCTGAATTGCCCGGGGCTCCGGCGGCGCTTTCTATGGACAATCGCGCCAAAATATCGGAAATTTTGCCAAAGAATGGTGATTTCCGCTAATCGCGATCCGGAGCTGCCGCCTTTGGTGGGCGAGGCGCCTGCCTTCCGCGCCGCTTTGGCGCAGGTCTCGCAGCTCGCTGCGCTCGACCGGCCGGTGCTGGTGGTGGGCGAGCGCGGCACCGGCAAGGAGCTGGTGGCGGCGCGGCTCACCTACCTGTCGCCGCGCTGGGACAAGCCTTTCGTCAAGCTCAACTGCGCCGCCTTGGCCGAGAGCCTGCTCGACAGCGAGCTCTTCGGCCACGAGGCCGGCGCCTTCACCGGCGCGACGCGGCGGCGGCTGTCGCGCTTCGAGATCGCCGATGGCGGCACGCTGTTCCTCGACGAGATCGCCACTGCCTCGCTTTCGGTGCAGGAGAAGATCCTGCGCGTCATCGAATATGGCAGCTTCGAGCGCGTCGGCGGCAACGAGGTGCAGCGCGTCGATGTCCGCGTCATCGCCGCCACCAATGTCGATCTGCCCGGCCTCGCCGGGACCGGGCGCTTCCGCAGCGACCTGCTCGACCGGCTCGCCTTCGATGTCGTCACCATCCCGCCGCTGCGCGAGCGCGTCGAGGACGTGCCGCTGCTCGCCGACCATTTCGCCCGCGCCATGAGCCGCGAGCTGGGCCGCGACGCCTTCCCCGGCTTTGCCGGCGAGGCGCTGGCGGCGCTCGCGGCCTATCGCTGGCCCGGCAATGTGCGCGAGCTCAAGAACGTGGTCGAGCGCAGCCTCTATCGCTGGCCCAGGCCCGACGAGCCCTTGGGCGAGATCGTCTTCGACGCCTTCGCCTCGCCGCACCGGCCCGCCGCGCCGGCCGCGCCGCCCGCCGCCGCGCCGCC
>JASHTP010000227.1 GCA_030040495.1 Alphaproteobacteria bacterium | reverse complement strand
CTGCATTTCCTCAAGGACGAGGAGCGGCGGCGCCGCATCGCGCGCGAGACGATGGAGATCTACGCGCCGCTCGCCGAGCGCATCGGCATGCACGAGATGAAGGACGAGCTCGAGGACCACGCCTTCGCCGAGCTTCACCCCGACGCGCGCGCCAGCATCATGGCGCGGCTCGCCTTCCTGCGCGAGAAGGGCGAAGGGCTGGTCGAGCGCATCATCGACGAGCTTCGCGACACGCTGACCGCCGGCGGTCTCGAGGCCGAGGTCTCCGGGCGCGAGAAGACCGCCTACTCGGTCTGGCGCAAGATGCAGCAGAAGAACGTCGGCTTCGAGCAGCTCTCCGACATCATGGCCTTCCGCGTCGTCCTCGACACGGTCGAGCACTGCTACCAGGCGCTGGGCGTGATCCACAGCCGCTACCCGGTCGTGCCCGGCCGTTTCAAGGATTACATCTCGACGCCCAAGCCCAACAACTATCGCTCGCTCCACACCGGCGTCATCGGACCGGAACGGCAGCGCATCGAGGTGCAGATCCGCACGCACGAGATGCACGAGGTGGCCGAGCTCGGCGTCGCCGCCCATTGGGTCTACAAGCAGGGCGCGCCGCGCACCGAGGGCAGGCAATACCGCTGGCTGCGCGAGCTGCTCGACATCCTCGAGCACGCCTCCGACCCGCAGGAGTTCCTCGAGCACACCAAGCTCGAGATGTTCCAGGACCAGGTGTTCTGCTTCACGCCCAAGGGCGACCTCATCGCGCTGCCGCGCGGCTCGACGCCGGTCGACTTCGCCTATGCCGTCCATTCCGTCATCGGCGACACCTGCGTCGGCGCCAAGATCAACGGCCGGCTCGCGCCGCTGCGCACGCAGCTCGCCAACGGCGACCAGGTCGAGGTCATCACCTCCAAGGCGCAGACGCCGTCGCCGACCTGGGAGCGCTTCGTCGTCACCGGCAAGGCGCGCGCGCGCATCCGCCGCTTCATCCGCACCCAGCAGCGCCAGCAATATCTCGATCTCGGCAAGGCGATCCTGCAGAAGGCGTTCCGCCACGAAGGGCACGAATTCCACGAGAAGGCGCTCGAGGGCGTGCTCAAGACCTTCAACTGCGCCGACGTCGAGGATCTTTTCGTTGCCGTCGGCGAGGGGCTCGCGACCGGCCGCGAGGTGGTGCACGCGATCCATCCGCCCAGCCCCGACGCCAAGCCGGCCAAGGTCGTCCGGCTCTCGACCGCGCGCAGCAAGAAGGCGTCGGAGAACGCCGTGCCGATCCGCGGCCTCATCCCCGGCATGGCGCTGCATTTCGCCGGCTGCTGCCACCCGCTGCCGGGCGACCGCATCGTCGGCATCGTCACCACCGGCAAGGGCGTCACCATCCACACCATCGACTGCGACGCGCTGGCCAATTTCGCCGACACGCCCGAGCGCTGGCTCGACGTCGCCTGGAACAGCAAGGGCGACGAGGAGATCGCCCATGTCGGCCGCATCAACGTCACGCTCGGCAACGAGCCCGGCAGCCTCGGCAGCCTCACCACCGTCATCGGCAAGCAGGCGGGCAACATCACCAACCTCAAGATCACCAACCGCTCGGTGGATTTCTTCGAGATCCTCGTCGACATCGAGGTCAAGGACGTGAAGCACCTCACCAACATCATCGCCGCGCTGCGCGCCACGCCGGTGATCAATTCGGTCGAGCGCTCGCGCGGCTGAGGCGGGTGCGATGAAGAGCGCGGCGCGGCCGCTTCGCCTCGGCGTCAACATCGATCACGTCGCCACCATCCGCAACGCGCGCGGCGGGCGGCATCCCGACCCCGTGCGCGCGGCGCGGCTTGCCGTCGCGGCGGGAGCCGACGGCATCACCGCCCATCTGCGCGAGGACCGCCGCCACATCAGCGACGGCGACATCGAGCGCCTGGTCCGCGCGATCGATCGCCCGCTCAACCTCGAGATGGCGGCGACGGCGGAGATGCTGGCGATCGCGCTCCGCCACAAGCCGCACGCCGCCTGCCTGGTGCCGGAGAAGCGCAGCGAGGTGACGACCGAGGGCGGGCTCGACGTCGTCGCAGGCCGCGACCAGCTCGCGCCGGTCGTGCGCCGGCTCGGCGACGCCGGCATCCGCGTCTCGCTGTTCGTCGATCCCGAGGCGGCGCAGCTCGACATGGCGCGGGCGCTCGGCGCGCCGGTGGTGGAGCTGCATACCGGCGCCTATTGCGAGGCCGAAGGCGCCGGGCGCGAGCGCGAGCTGGCGCGGCTCGCCGCCGCCGCGGCGCATGCGGAGAAAATCGGGCTCGAATGCCACGCCGGGCACGGGCTCGGCTACGACACGGTGGCGCCGGTCGCCGCCATCGCCACGATCGTCGAGCTCAACATCGGCCATTTCCTCGTCGGCGAGGCGATCTTCGTCGGCCTCGCCGGCGCCATCGAGCGCATGCGCGCCCTCATGGATGCGGCGCGGCGCGGGGAGCGTGCGTGATCCTCGGCATCGGCAGCGACCTCATCGACATCCGCCGGATCGAGAAGACCATCGCGCGCTTCGGCGACCGCTTCCTCGATCGCGTCTTCACGCCGGAGGAGCGCGCCCGCTCCGATCGGCGGCTCAACCGCGCCGAGAGCTACGCCAAGCGATACGCCGCCAAGGAAGCCTGCTCGAAGGCGCTCGGCACCGGCTTCCGCCGCGGCGTCTATTGGCGCGATCTCGGCGTCGTCAACCTGCCGGGCGGGCGGCCGACCCTGGTGCTGACCGGCGGCGCGCTCAGGCGGCTCGAGGCGCTGACGCCTGCGGGGATGAGCGCGCGCATCGATGTCAGCCTGACCGACGAGCCGCCGATCGCGCAGGCGCTGGTCATCATCACGGCCGTGCCGCTCTAGCCGACGCTCGCCGCGAACACCCGCGCGTAGTTGCCGCCCAGGATCTTGCCGGCCTCGTCGCGGTTGAAACCCAGCGCCAAGAGGCCGCCGGCGACATCCGGCAGGTCGGCATAGTCGTCGAACACCGACGGTACGGTGAGGCCGAGCATGTCGGTGCCGATGCCGACATGATCGACGCCGACGGTGTCAACCATGCGCGCGATGCCTTCGACATAGGCGCGCTGATTGTGGAAGGCCGTCGACAGCGGCCAGATGCCGATGACGCCGCCGGTGGCGGCAATGGCGCGGGCGTGGTCGGGCAGGATGAGTCGGGTAAGGGCTCGCGGTTCGGCAATCAGCGAAGTATGCGACAAAATCAGCGGCTTGGTGGTCACCGCCGCCGCCCGCTTGACCAGTTCATAGGTGCCGTGGGCGACGTCGACGACGATGCCCAGGCGATTGCAGGCGCGCACGACCTCGGCGCCGAAGTCGGTGAGCCCATTGTGGACCGCCGGCGCAGTCTGGATGTCGCCGAGCTCGTTGACGCGGTAATGCGTGAGCTGGAGATGCCTGAGGCGGTAGCTGTGCAACGCCTCGTCGAGGCGCTCGAGCGAGCCGTCGAGGAAATCGGCGCCTTCCGCGGCGACGATGATCGCCGGGCCCTTGCCGCGCGCCGCCTGCAGCGACGCGGCGTCGGTGACGATGCCGAGCCGCTCGCTTTCGGCGAGCGCGAGCAGCCGGCCGAAGGCGCCGCGTCCCCAGGCGACGAGCTCGCCCGGCTGCGGATTGCGCGTCGCGACGATGCGGCGGTCGGCCATGACGTGCAGCGTCGGACTGTCGGCCACCATGGCGAGGCAGATCGCCGCCATGCCGCCGCGGCGCATCGGCTCGGCCACCGGGGCGAAGCGGTCGCCGCGGCGGATGATCCTGCCGGCATGGCTGTGCATGTCGATGGCGATGGTATCGGCGATGACTTGCCGCGCGGCGTCAGGCTCGGCCGCCGCGGCGCGTCTCCAGGGCAGCGGCGCCGTCGTCGCCGCGGCGAGCGCGACCAGCGATGCCGTCATCATGAGATCGCGACGGCTGAGGCCGCCGTCACGCTCGGCCTCGCCGGCGGCGAGCCGCGCATCGCGCAGCTGATAGCGCCAGCCGGCGGGGTCGTCGATCAGCCGGCGCAGCCGGCCGACGAGCCGCACCGGGCGAGACCGCGTCGCCAGCGGCGTGCAGGCGAAGACCTCGAGGCAGGCGCCGGCATCGGCGGGCAGGCAGCCGATGCAGCAGAAGGGCTCCGGCACCAGCAGGAAATAGTCATGCCGCTCGGCGGGAGCGAAGGGGGCGATCCAACCGGCAATCTCGACCAGGCTACCGTCGAGCGCATCGGCGCGTCCGGCGGCGAGGTCGTTCCAATCGAGCGACATGGGAGCGCATCTCCTGCCGCTGGGGGGCCGGCCGCCATTCTATTGCCGGCCCCCGACGGCCGGCAATTCCCGCCAGTGCCCTTGACTTCGCCGCCCTGCCTTCGCTTAATCGTCGCCAACGGTCGGTCACTTTCTCCACAAAATGCGCAATTTCAACGTGTTAACGGGCGTCCTTAATGAAAAACAAGGCCTCCGACGGCGTCGTCGAGACGATCAAGACGCTCGTCTATGCGGTGGCGATCGCCATCGTCATCCGCACTTTCCTCTATGAGCCGTTCAATATTCCGTCAGGCTCGATGGTGCCGACCCTGCTGGTCGGCGACTACCTCTTCGTCTCGAAATTTTCCTACGGCTACAGCCGCTACTCGCTGCCCTTCGGCGTGCCACTGATCCCCGGCCGCATCTTCTTCCACCAGCCGCAGCGCGGCGACGTGATCGTGTTCAAATACCCCAGGGATCCCTCGGTCGACTACATCAAGCGGCTGATCGGCCTGCCCGGCGACAAGATCCAGGTGATTGAAGGCACGCTCTACATCAACGGCGTGCCGGTGAAGCGGACGCGCACCGACAGCTTCGTCGATCCCGAGACCGGCGCGCTGCGCCAGCAATTCGTCGAGACTCTGCCCGACGGCGTGCAGCACCCGATCCTGCTGGCGCCGCGCGACTATGCGACGCCGCCGACGCGCTGCGACAATCCGAACGAGACGAGCAGCGACCTGGAGAACACCTGCCCGTTCATCGTGCCGCCCGACCACTATTTCATGATGGGCGACAACCGCGACAACTCGGCCGACAGCCGCGACTCCCAGAGCGGCGTCGGCTATGTCCCGGCCGCGAACCTGGTCGGGCGCGCCGAGTTCGTCTTCTTCTCCACCAACGGCTATGCCCGCTGGTGGGAGGTCTGGGATTGGCCCTTCACCATCCGCTACGACCGCCTCTTCACGGCGATCCATTGACCATGAAGGACGCGGCCGCCGCCCCGGCACCGCTCGCCGATGCCCTCGGCCATCGCTTCGAGCATCCGGAGCTCCTGGCCGAGGCGCTCACCCATCCGAGCGCGCGCACGCGACGCGGCGCCGGCAAGCGCGGCTACGAGCGGCTCGAGTTCCTCGGCGACCGCGTCCTCGGCCTCATCGTCGCCGAGCTGCTGTGGCGGCGCTTTCCCGACGAGGCCGAAGGCGCGCTGACGCGCCGGCACACCAGCCTGGTGCGGCGCGAGACGCTGACCAGCATCGCCAAGGAGATCGGCCTCGGCTCGCACATCGTGCTCTCGGCCGGCGAGGAGGCGGCGGGGGCGCGCGCCAATCCGAGCGTGCTCGCCGACGTCTGCGAGGCGGTCATCGCCGCGCTCTACATCGACGGCGGCCTCAACGCCGCGCGCGGCTTCGTCGAGCGCTGGTGGGAGCAGCGCCTGACCAAGCTCGGCGCGCCGCCGCGCGATCCCAAGACGGCGCTGCAGGAATGGGCGCAGGC
>JASHTP010000226.1 GCA_030040495.1 Alphaproteobacteria bacterium | reverse complement strand
CCCGGCGATCTCCTCGAAGAGCGCGGCGCGGCGCTCGCCGCCGAGGAGGAGCTGCGCGGCCGGCTCGCCGCCTCGCGCCGCATCGACGGCGAGAGCGGCGCCACCGCGGTGGGGCCGCATCGCGGCGACCTCGCCGTCAGCCATGCCGGCACCGGCAGGACGGCCGCCCAATGCTCGACCGGCGAGCAGAAGGCGCTGCTCATCGCCGTGCTGCTGGCGCAGGCGCGGCTGCTGCGGCAGCTCAGCGGCATCGCGCCGGTGATGCTGCTCGACGAGGTGACCGCGCATCTCGACGGCGAGCGCCGCGCCGCGCTCTTCGAGGAGATCGCCGGGCTCGGCGTCCAGGCCTGGCTCACCGGCACCGAGCCCGGCCTCTTCGCCGGGCTGGAACGGACCGCACAATTCTTCGGCGTGGACGACGGCACGATCGCGCCGCGCTGAGCAGTAGAGACAACGAAACAGAGAGACATGAGCGAAACACCAGTTCCGCCGACGCCGCCCGAGCACGAGGACGAGTACACCGCGCAGTCGATCAAGGTGCTGCGCGGCCTCGACGCCGTGCGCAAGCGGCCGGGCATGTATATCGGCGACACCGACGACGGCTCGGGCCTGCACCACATGGTCTACGAGGTCGTCGACAACGCCATCGACGAGGCGCTGGCGGGCTATTGCGACACCGTCGGCGTGATCCTCAACGCCGACGGCTCCTGCACCGTCACCGACAATGGCCGCGGCGTCCCGGTCGACATCCATGCCGAGGAAGGCGTCTCCGCCGCCGAGGTCATCATGACCCAGCTCCATGCCGGCGGTAAGTTCGACCAGAACGCCTACAAGGTCTCGGGCGGGCTGCACGGCGTCGGCGTCTCGGTGGTGAACGCGCTCTCCGCCAAGCTCGAGCTCCGCATCTGGCGCGGCGGCCGCGAGCATTTCATGCGCTTCTTCGACGGCGATCCCGAGGCGCCGCTGGCCGATGTCGGACCGGCGCCGCTGCTGCCCGGCGACGGCAAGGCCGGCCACAAGACCGGCACCGAGATCACCTTCTGGCCCAGCCCCAAGACCTTCACCAAGACCGAGTTCGACTTCCAGACCTTGGAGCACCGGCTGCGCGAGCTCGCCTTCCTCAATTCGGGCGTGACCTTGATGCTCACCGACGCGCGCGGCGTCGAGCCGAAGCAGGTCAAGATGCATTACGAGGGTGGGCTCGAAGCCTTCGTCAAATATCTCGACCGCTCCAAGCAGGCGCTGCACGCCGCGCCGATCGCCATCAACGCCGAGCGCGACAGCATCACCGTCGAAGTGGCGATGGAGTGGACCGACAGCTATCACGAGACGATGCTGTGCTTCACCAACAACATCCCGCAGCGCGACGGCGGCACGCATCTCGCGGGCTTCCGCGCGGCGCTGACGCGCACCGTCAACAACTACGCCAACGAGAGCGGCATCGCCAAGAAGGAGAAGGTGCCGCTCACCGGCGAGGACATGCGCGAAGGCCTCTCCTGCATCCTCTCGATCAAGGTGCCGGACCCCAAATTCTCCTCGCAGACCAAGGACAAGCTCGTCTCCTCCGAGGTCCGGCCGGTGGTCGAGGGCGTGATCGCCGACAAGCTGCAGCAATGGTTCGAGGAGCATCCCGCCGACGCCAGGCGCGTCGTCGCCAAGGTGGTCGAGGCCGCCGCGGCGCGCGAGGCGGCGCGCAAGGCGCGCGACCTGACGCGGCGCAAGGGCGCGCTCGACATCGCCAATCTGCCGGGCAAGCTCGCCGACTGCCAGGAAAGCGATCCCGCCAAGAGCGAGCTCTTCATCGTCGAGGGCGACAGCGCCGGCGGCTCGGCCAAGCAGGGGCGCGACCGGCGCTTCCAAGCGATCCTGCCCTTGAAGGGCAAGATCCTCAATGTCGAGCGCGCCCGCTTCGACAAGATGCTGGGCTCGGCCGAGATCGGCACGCTCATCGCCGCGCTCGGCACCGGCATCGGCCCCGAGGAGTTCGACGCGGAGAAGGCGCGCTATCACCGCATCATCATCATGACCGACGCCGACGTCGACGGCAGCCACATCCGCACCCTGCTGCTCACCTTCTTCTTCCGGCAGATGCCGCAGCTGATCGACAAGGGCTATCTCTACATCGCCCAGCCGCCGCTCTATCAGGTGAAGCGCGGCGCCGGCAAGTCGGTCTATCTCAAGAACGACGCCGCGCTCGAGGAGTATTGCATCTCCGCCGGCATCAAGGACGCCGTCTTCCGCCAGCATGACGGGGTGCAGCGCGCGGCGCAGGATCTGCACGACCTGGTCGAGCGCGCGCGGCAGGTGCGCGCCCTGCTGCAGCCGCTGCTGCGCAAGGTGGGCTCGCGCGAGGTGGTGGAGCAGGCGGCGATCGCCGGGCTGCTCGACCCGGCGCTGCTCGAGGACCGCGCCCGCGCCGAGGAGGCGGTGCGCTATCTCGCCACCCGCCTCGACCGGCTCGCGCCCGAGGCCGAGCGCGGCTGGAGCGGCGAGGCGGCGAAGGAAGGCTTCGTGCTGACCCGCACCCGGCACGGCGTCACCGAGCGCCGCGTCCTCGACGTGGCCTTGCTGAGAAGCGCCGAGGCGCGGCGGCTCGACGAGCGCACCGAGGAGCTGCAGGAGGTCTATTCCAAGCCCGGCAAGCTCGTCGCCAAGGAGAAGGAGACGCTCATCACCGGCCCCTGGAGCCTGGTCGAGGCGGTGATGGAGCTGGGCCCCAAGAAAGGCGACATCCAGCGCTACAAGGGCCTGGGCGAGATGAACCCGGAGCAGCTCTGGGAGACGACGCTCAATCCCGACGTGCGCACGCTGCTCCAGGTGAAGGTGCCGCACGCCGACCTCGCCGAGGAGACCTTCTCGACCTTGATGGGCGATCTGGTCGAGCCGCGGCGCGACTTCATCCAGCAGAACGCGCTCGAGGTGGCGAACCTCGACGTGTGAGGCGGCGGCGAGCTCCCGCGCGCCGCTCTCCATCGGCCGAAAGCCCGGCGGACGATGCGCTTTTCCCGGTCGGCTGCGGGGTTGCCGCGGCGGCGTTCAACTGTTGCTTGTATTAATCCGGAAATTGCGCTAGCAATTCACACAACAACCTTCAATAGGGCGCGGAGCGGGTGCAGGCCAGCCTCTCAGGGGGAGCAGGGCCATGGCCGCAGTGAACCTACATGCTCGAGACTGGTCGCGCGTCTCGGTCAAATGGACGACCGATCTGAAACGGTTCGTGTTCTCGCCGCATTGCCGCGACCTGCTCGCCCTTGCGGTCGCGGCGATCGGGGTAGCCGTCGCCTTCTTCTTCGTCCATGGTTGGCTGCAATACCAGCTCGATTCGACGCTCATCGCCGCGATCCTGGCGGCGGTGTTCGGCGTCTGCGCCTGGACGTTCCAGTCGGCCAATCTCAGATTCGGCGCAGCGGACATCTTCGCCTCGGAGATCGTGACGCTCTGCCGCATCTCGGCGGTCGTCGATTTCATTCCGCATCTCTGCAGCAGCTACAAGCCGAACGGCCAGCGCATGCGGCCGAGCCAGTCGACGCAAGACTATGTCGTCATCTTTCACAACAACTCGAAGGATCTCGAGATCCTGGACGGCGTCGTGGTCACCTGGGTGACCGAGTTCTACGTCTATTTCAAGGCGATGCTGGAGACCTTGTCACGCGTTCCCGCCTCAGACCAGGACAGCGGATACAAAGATGCGCTGCTGAACGTGATCTACATGGCCTTTCTCACCTATGAAAGCGGCCGCCAGGCGCTCATGCGCCTGATCGACGACAAGCCCGACCGCCGCGAGGCCATCCTGACGACGCTGCTGAGCGAGATACCGGCATACAACCTGCTGAGCCGGGCTTTCGACTCGAGACCGTCAGACATACGAAAGCACCGGATCGATGGTCGCCTCGCGCATTACAAGCAGCTGATGATCGCCGTCGAAGCCTTGGCCACCGCTCCCCCCAGCAGCGACCCGCAGGCCATCAAGATTCGCGACCTTGCCAGGGAGGTCCTCGCTCGCTGGAAGGACGGCAAGGCCGAACGCGCCGATCCATCGCGCCCGCCTCAGCCTCCGATCGTCGCTTCCCAAGCGGCGTGAACAGAGGCGCAGCGCGTCAGGGCGAGGGCATGCCGCCGGTCGCGAGCGGCCGCGCCTGGCTCAGCACCCCGCCGGCGAAGACCACGCCGCCGGGATCGATCGGCAGGCCCGCCGTCTCGAGCGCGATCGCCGTCCAGGTGTTGCAGGTGTGGGTCGCGTCGTAGCTTTCGGTGGAGGCGAAGAAGATGCTGCCGGGCTCCGGTCCCGCGCCGACGCGGCGCGGCGTTCCGTCCGCCGCTTTGGCGATGTCGCTCCAGAGATAGTCGGAGAGCCGCACCAGGCCGGGCCGCGACACCGGCAGGGCGATGACATGAGCGGCTCCGTACGCCTGCGCCGGCGACGTCGCCAGCGGGAGCACCAGCACCACCGCGGGCCCGGGAACGAGCGCCCGCAGCGCATCGCCGAGCCCGGGATTGCGCGCCATGTAGTAGTCGCGCGCGCCCCAGCCGAAGACCAGATAGCGCGCGCCGGGAAAACCGTCCGTCAGCGGCTTCGGCAGGTCGCGCGCGGCGTCGCGCGACAGAGCGATCTCGGTATGCCAGCCGCCATCGACGAGGTAGAGCGTCTCGTCCTTCGGCGCCGCGCCGGAGTAAGGCAGGACGGGCGAACGGGCACATCCGGCCGGCAACGACAGCGCGGCGAGGAGCGGCAGCCCGCGCAGGATCGCCCGCCTGGTCGTCCGCCGATCGCCTCTCGCCATGGCGCCGCCCGGCTTGCCGCGATCGCGCGCGAGCGGCGACGAGCGCGCGGCGCTAAGAGGCGCGCGCCGCCGGGGTCATCAGCCCGCGCGCGGTCAGGATCGCCTCGGCCTCGGGCGAGAACTCGGCCGAAGGCTGGTCGCCGCCGATGACGACGAGCAGCACGCCCTTCTCCTTGCCCGGCGGCGCGGAAAGGCAGTGGAACTGCCGCTGGATGTGCGGCGGCACCGAGATGGTGTCGAGCCGCTCGAGATCGACGGACTCGTCGCCCGTGTCGCCTTCCCAGGTGACGCGCCAGACGCCTTCGACCGGCATGAAGGTCTCGTTGGTGTCGTGATTGTGCATCATCACGCCGTTCCCCGGCTCGGCCTCGACGAAGGCGATGCCGAAGCCGGCCTTGAGATGGCTGATATAGGGCTTGGCCTTGTCGCCCACCGGCGAATAGGCGCGGATGTCGGCCGACGCCTGCGGCGCCTGGAAGCCGATGACGTTGACGAGGGTGCGCTCGTAGCCCGGCACGTCGCAATCCGGCAGGCTGCGCTCGGCGCGGTAGAGATCCCTGAAGCGGGCGACGCATTTCATCATCGCCGCGCGCGAAGGCCTGGTGACGGGGATCGGCATGGTTCCTCCCTTTGCCGGTCGGCATGGTTTTGCCGAGTATGGCAGGCCCGGAAGCGCCGGCAAGGGCGGCGCGGCCGGAGGCTGACGTGCGCGCGGCGCGGCGCGGTGCTTCACGGGAAACGTCGGCGGGGATCCCGGTACCCCAACGGCACACGCTTTTGCTGCGGACGCCGCCGGGAGCGGCCTACCCCAATGGCGTACTCCAATGAATTTTTTTCGCGCTACCCCATTGGCGTAGCCGTCCGGCGCGATCTCTCTATTCACCCTGTCAAAGAGCGCGATCGGAAATGCTACCACGGGACCCCTTGGCGCCGGCCGGTTCCCTTCGGCCGGCTCCCGGTTTAGGCTTGGCCTCAGGGAGAGACGCCATGCCGAAGCTGCTGAGCAAATCCCAGATCGAGCGCTTCCGGGAAGAGGGCTTCGTGTCCCCGGTCCCGGTGCTGAGCAAGAGCGAGGCGTCGGCGCTGCGCGCCCGGCTCGAGCGCTTCGAGCGCGAGACCGGCGGGCCGCTCAAGGGCGATCTCCGCCACAAATCGCACCTGCTCTTCACCTGGCTCGCCGAGCTGGTGCGCCATCCCCGCATCCTCGACGCGGTCGAGGATCTCTACGGCCCCGATCTCTTGTGCTGGTCGAGCAATTTCTTCATCAAGGAGCGCGAGAGCCCGGCCTTCGTCTCCTGGCACCAGGATTCGACCTATTGGGGCCTCGACAGGCCCGATGTCGTTTCCGCCTGGGTCGCCTTCACCCCGGCCGACGAAAGCAACGGCGCCATGCGCGTCGTTCCCGGCAGCCACAAGCTCGACCAGATCGCCCATCGCGACACTTTCGCCAAGCACAATCTGCTGACCCGCGGCCAGGAGATCGCCGTCGATGTCGACGAGCGCCAGGCGGCGACGATCGCGCTCGAGCCCGGCGAGATGTCGCTGCACCATGTGCGCCTCGTCCATGGCTCGCCGCCCAACCTGTCTCGGGACCGCCGCATCGGCTTCGCCATCCGCTATGTGCCGACCTCGGTGCGCCAGATCGAAGGCGGCGACAGCGCCACTTTGGTGCGCGGCGAGGACCGGTTCGGGCATTTCGAGCCGGAGCCCGCGCCCGAGGCCGATCTCGAGCCCGCCATGCTCGAGCTGCACCGGCGCATCGCCGAGCGGAGCGCGCGCATCCTCTATCGCGGCACCGGCGTCGCGAGCTTCAACGACCCGCGCGGGGTGGGGTTGCGGTAGCGCCGCGATCGCAAACTTCAGCTCGCCCCACCTCACCTTCCCGCCGCTGCGCGGCGGGTCCCTTCCTCTCCGCCCCATTGGGGCGGAGAGGGTAGGGTGAGGCGGGGCTTGAGAGATGGTGACCTGTCGGCGGCATGGTTAACGGACGATGAATAATCCCATCGCGCCGAGCGGCGTTTTTTTCTAGGCTCGGGCCAAGCCGGGCCCGGCGCAACGGCCCGGCGCACGGGGAGGAAATAATGGCCCAGGACCGCGCGGTCGACGTCTCCGAGCTCATCGAGCGGCACAAGGTCGGCGGCTTCCAGCTGCTCGTGGCCCTGCTCTGCGCGCTCGCCGTCTTCATGGACGGGTTCGACACGCAGATGATGGGCTATGTGCTGCCGGCCATCGCCAAGTCGCTGGGGGTCGCGCCGGCGGCGGTGACGCCGGTGGTGGTGAGCGGGCTCGTCGGGCTGATGCTGGGGGCGCTGATCTTCGGCATCGTCGCCGACCGCGTCGGACGCAAGACCGTCATCATCTTCTGCCTCATGCTGTTCGGGGTCGGCATGCTGCTGACGCCGCTCGCCGGCACGGTGCGCGGCCTGGCGCAATGGCGCTTCCTCACCGGCCTCGGGCTCGGCGGCGCCATGCCGCTCGCCATCGCGCTGACGGCGGAATACTCGCCGCAGAAGAGCCGCGCCACGGTGGTGATGACCATGTTCTTCGGCTTCTCGCTGGGCGCGGCGGTGGCGGGCTTCGCCACCGCGGCGCTGGTCCAGCGCTGGGGCTGGCAGGCGGTGTTCTATGCCGGCGGCGCGCTGCCGATCCTCTATGCGCCGGTGCTGGCGGCGGCGCTGCCGGAATCGATCCGGGTGCTGGCGTTGCGGGGCACGGAAGGCGCGCGCCTGGCGCGGCTCGTTTCGCGCCTCGACCCCGAGGCCGGCGTTTCCGCGGCGACGCGCTTCACCCTCCGCGAAGAGAAGGCCGAAGGCGTGCCGGTGCGCCATCTCTTCCGCGAGCGCCGCGCCGCCTCGACCGTGCTGCTCTGGGTCATGTTCTTCACGAACCTGCTCTGCCTCTTCTTCCTCGCCACCTGGCTGCCGACGGTGATCGCCCGCAGCGGCCTGGCGCTGGGCTTCGCCGCCATCGCCACGGCGATGATGCAGATCGGCGGCTGCATCGGCACGCTCTGCTTCGGCCCGCTGATCGACCGGCTCGGCGCCTTCCTGGTGCTGGGCTGCGTCTATGTCGGCGCGGCGCTGTTCATCGCGCTGATCGGCCTTTCCGGCGCCTGGCAGCTGGCAATCGTGCTCACCGCCTTCGGCGCCGGCTTCTGCGTCGTCGGCGGGCAGAACGCGATGAACGCCGTCGCCTCGACCCTCTATCCCACCTATATCCGCTCGACCGGCGTCGGCTGGGCGCTCGGCATCGGCCGCATCGGCACCATGGTGGGCTCGGCGCTGGGCGGGCTGCTGCTGGCGCTCAAGCTGCCCAACCCGACCATGTTCGCCATCGCCGCGGTGCCGGCGCTGGTCGCGGCGGCGGCGACCTTCGCGCTCGGCCGCGCCGAGCGGCGGCGCCAGGAGGCGGTAAGCGGCGCCGCCTACGCGCCGCGGCGCGCGCCGGCGGCGGAGTA
>JASHTP010000225.1 GCA_030040495.1 Alphaproteobacteria bacterium | reverse complement strand
GGCCTCGCGCCGGTTGCGGCGGTCCGCGGCGAGGAACCGGCCGCCGCGGCGCGCCTCAGGCGGCGTCCAGCCGCAGCCGCTCCAGGCACTTCGCCAGACGCTGCGCCAGCAGCGGCAGGGCCCGGGCATGGTCGCCGGCGATCGCCGCGCCGGCGCCGCTCATTACGGAGAGCGCCTCCTCGACGCAGGCGGCATAGCCGGCGTCGTGCCGCCCGCCATGCCGGGGCAGCGCACAATCCTCGAAGGAGAGATCGGCGAGCCCGGTGAGGTCGCGCAGCTCGGTAGCGATGCCGCGCCGTCGTTCGGCATCCTCGCTCAGCGCGTCGAGATCGACCACGTAGTCGGCGTGCTGCAGCGCGATCAGCGTGTCGAGCATGTAGACGCGCAGGAAGATCCGGAACAGCGTCTCGATGGTCGCCGCATCGAAATAGGCGAGCTGCGCGGCCAGTTGCACTGGCGCGACGCCTCCGGGCGCCGGCGGCAGGTCGAGCCCGGCGAAGAAGGGCGCAAATCGCCGATGCCGCGCGCCGAAACAGGCGAACAGCACGTAGCGGAAGAGGAAATACCAGTTCTGCTGCACCACCGCCTGGTCGCGGCAGGAGACCCATTGGTCCCACGGGTCGCGCCAGGTCGCGATATTGATGCCCTCGCCGAGCGCGCGGAACCAGGGCACGCGGCCGAGCGAGCGACAGAAGCCGAAGACCGGCACCTTGTCCGCTTGCCGCGCGTGATCGACCAGGCTGCGGATATAGCGCGCCTGGGCTTCGTCCGTCCCGGTCTCATAATAAGCCTCGGCGGCAAAGCGTGTCTCATAGAGCCGGACGCCGCCCTCGGGCCGCAGCAGGCCGCGATACTCGGCGAAATACGGAGCGGCAAGGTCGGGATGTCCCGACGCCCAGCGCTGCGGCCCGAACTGCGCCAGGGCTTCGGGGCTGAGGCTTGCGAGCCGCTCGTGAAACGGCTCGTAATAGGCCTGCGTGCCGCCGGCTTCGCGGAACCGGTGCCAGAACCAGGTGCTGCCGGAGCGGAAGCCGCTGTGCAGGAAGACGGCCCTCGCCGGCATCGGTCGCAGGCTCATCGCGCTTGCCTCAGCGCCATGTGAGCAGCGCCGTCTTGGCGAGCCAGGCCAGCGTGCGCCAGCCCGCCGGGCGGCGGCCCGGCTCCAGCATGCCGACGAGGTCGCCGGCGGCGGCCGGACCCCTCTGCAGCGCCTCGAGGAGCCGCTCCGTGTTCGCGGCGTCGAGCAGCGTCTGCGGCATCGGCGACGCGGCGCCGAGCTCGCGCATCGCGCCGGCGAGCGACGCGGTGGCGCCCAGGGGCAGCCTCACGACCGTCTCCGGCGCGAGCCGATCGCTGGGCCAGTCGCGGAACAGGTCGAACGGGTCCATTGCCAGCGGTCTGGCGGGACGGCCGGCGACGGGCGCGGCGGCCTCGGCGCAAGAGCGTCGGCGCTCGCCGAGCTCCGACCACAGCGCCTGGTAGGCGGCGATGACGGCGCGCCAGTCGAATTCGTCGCGCGCGCGCCGCCGGCCGGCGGCGCCCATGCGGCCGCGCAGCTCCGGGTCGGCGATCAGGCGGATGATGGCCTCGGCGCAGGCCCCGGCGTCGACCGCGCTGCTCTGGCTCGCGGCGGCGGAGAACATGGTATGATTGAAAGCGCCCGACGCGTAGTCGAAGGCGAGCCCGTCGCCGCTGCCCGGCGGCGCCATCAAGGTCGGCACGCGGAAGCCGTCGATGCCGTCGCGCACGGTCTCGCGATAGCCGTCCCAATCGCTCACCACCACGGGAAGCCCGGCGGCCATCGCTTCGATCGGCGTCAGGCCGAAGGTCTCCTGCACGCTGTCGGCGAGAGAGACGAAGATGTCCGCGGCGAACCAGGCGCGGCGATTGGCGTCCTCGCGGCTGTCCAGCACGATCCGCGTGACCGACGGCGCGAGCACGGCTGCCGCCTGGGCGAAGGCCTGGGCGAAGAAGTCCGAGCGGAACCAGCCAACCTCGAGCAGATGCACCGGGCGGCCGACGCGCTCGGCCGCATGTTGAGCGGCGATGTAGAGCGGCACCGGGTTCGCCTTCTCGGCGTGGTCGAGCCGACCGACATAGAGCAGCACCACGGCGTCCTGCGGAATGCCGTGGCGCGCGCGAAACGCCCCGCGCTCGCCGTCGCGGGCAAGGAAGGCGTCGCTGTCGACCCCCAGCGGGATGATCGGCAGTTCCGCGCGGCAGGCGATCTTGCTGCCGGTCAAGCTTCGGAAATAGTCGCCGTATTCTTCGAGCGCCCGGGCCACCGCGCGCTGCGCCGCCTTCGTCGTGCAGACCAGCGCATCCCACGGCTGAACCGGCGCGGTGAGCAGGTGGCCGACGGCTTCCATGGCGTGGAGCTCGGAGAGCGTGTGCGTGACCCCGACCAGCGAGAAGCCGCGCTGTCCGGAGCCGCGGCGCAGCCAGGCGAAGGGCCCGAGATCCGGACCGGGGGCGTAGAGGGTGCCGATCTCGGCGACCCGCGACAGCTCGCTGAGCGCGATGCTGTCGACTGGCCGGCCGACGCCGCCGTGCCGCAGGACGAAATCGCGGAACGCCGGCGCATCTTCCGGCTCGCGGACGAGGCAGGTTAGTCCCGCCGCGGCGGCGTGACGCACATAGCCGGCGAGAAACCCCGCCGAGGCGGATCGGCGTCCGGCCACCCCGCCGGAGAGATCGTAGTCGACGCCGGCAAAGGCGATGACGGCGGCCGATGAGGAGCGCGCGGCGGCGTCGGCGGCGCTGATGCGTTCCTTGGACCGAGGCGCCGCGGACGCAGAAGGAGACGACATCGCTGCTCACTCCAGTCGTCGCGATGCCGCGACATCGCAAGATGCAGTTGGCTAGACTTGTATGCGATCGTGGTTAAGGAGGTGTGAAGTCGCGCGACCGGCGCTCGCGGCCCAACGCTTTTCGCGCCGCCGTCGCCGCCTCCCCGAGCCGCAGCGTCGCGCGCAGCGGAATCGCTCGGCTTTTGCCTAAAAGGCGCGGGGCGTTAACCATGGCTTTTAGGGCTTTGTTAAGTCGCCGTCCCTACAGTTGCTTCGACACGAACGGACGCTGCGACACCCGTGAAAACAGACGCACCTTCCTTGCTCGGCTCCCCGTCGATGGATTGGCTCGACGTCGTCGGCCCCATCGTCTCGTTGGACAGCCTGCCGCCGCCCGACACCAAGCGCTGGGTGATCCGTCGCAAGGCGGAGGTGGTCGCGGCGGTGCGCGCCGGCATCATCACGCTCGAGGACGCCTGCCGTCGCTACACCCTGTCGATCGAGGAATTCCTGTCCTGGCAGCGGCTGGTCGACAGCCACGGCCTGCCCGGACTGCGCGTCACGCGCCTCCAGGACTACCGCGACATCGAGAAAGAGCGCTAGGCGACCTCGCGCAGCGAGGCCGTCCGCGGCGGCGACGGCGGTTGCGTCGGCAACCGCGAGAGCCGCACCGATCCGATTACCTCCTCCGCCCGACCCACCGACGCCGGCCCGCCCGGCGCGGCTCCCGCCGTCGTTCGCGCAACGGCTGACGCCGCCTCGGGCGAAGGCGCTTGCGCGCCTTCGCTTGGCGGCAGTTTCTGCCGCGGCCTGGGTAAAATCTGCCGGCCATTTACCGGTTATTCACCCAATCGCCGCTAGGGTCTCCTGCGGGCGACGAGCCCGCTGGTGGAAACTCGAGGACGAGCGACAGTGAACGGCCTGCTCCAGACTCTCCGCGGCCTCGGCACGACCCGACTCGCCATGATCGGCGGCGTCGCCCTGGCGATGATCGCCTTCTTCGTCTTCCTCACGACCCGCATCTCGCAGACGAACATGGCGGTGCTCTACGCCGATCTCGATCTCCGCGACAGCGGCCAGATCACGCAGAAGCTCGACTCCATGGGCGTGCAGTACCAGCTCAAGGGCGACGGCGCCCAGATCCTGGTGGCCGCCGACCAGGTGGCGAAGGTGCGGATGGCGATGGCGGAGTCCGGCTTGCCGCACGGCGGCACGGTCGGCTACGAGATCTTCGACAAGACCGACGCGCTCGGCACCTCGAGCCTGGTGCAGAACATCAACGCGCTGCGCGCGCTCGAAGGCGAGCTGGCGCGCAGCATCTCCTCGATCGATCTCGTGCAGTCGGCGCGCGTCCATCTCGTGCTGCCGCAACGCGAGCTGTTCTCGCGCGAGCGGCAGATACCGAGCGCCTCGATCATCGTCAAGCTTCGCGGCCCCGAGCGCCTGGCCAAGTCGCAGGTGGCGGCGATCCAGTACCTCGTCGCCTCGGCCGTTCCCGGGTTGAAGCCGACGCGGGTGTCGATCGTCGACGGCGAAGGCAATCTGCTCGCCCGCGGCGACGGCGACAGCGACAGCGCCGCCATCGCCAGCAACGCCGAGGAGCAGCGCATCAACTACGAGAACCGGATGGCGCGCAACGTCGAGGAGCTGCTTGAGCGCACCGTCGGGCCCGGCAAGGCGCGGGTCGACGTCCATGCCGACATGGATTTCGACCGCGTCACCACGGACTCGAAGAGTTTCGATCCGGATCAGCAGATCGCGCGTTCGACGCAGACCACGACCGAATCCAGCGACAGCAGCGACTCCGGCGATCAGCCGGTCACCGTGCAGACCAACCTGCCCAACGCCCAGACCGCCACCGCGGGCGGCGGCGGCCGCAGCAAGACCGCGCGCTCGGAGGAGACGACCAACTACGAGATCGGCGAGACGACCCGCAGCCAGGTGCGCGAGACCGGCACCGTCAGGCGCCTGTCCGTCGCCGTCCTCGTCGACGGCACCTACACCGTCGCCGCCAACGGCACCCGCTCCTATCAGCCGCGCTCGCCCGAGGAGCTGAAGCAGCTCGCCGCGCTGGTGCGCTCGGCGGTCGGCTACGACGCCAAGCGCGGCGACACGGTGGATCTGGTCAACATGCGCTTCACCGGTCCCGACGAGGCGCTGCCGGCGGCGCCGGCCACCTTCTTCGGCTTCGAGCGCTCCGACATCGTCAAGATGGGCGAGATGCTGGTCATCGCCGTGGTCGCGGTGCTGTTCATCTTGCTGGTCGTCCGCCCGCTGCTGATGCGCGTGCTCGAGAACAGCGCCGCCGCGGCGGCGGACGGCACCAACCTGCTGCCGGGACAGGTCGGCGGCCAAGGCGCGCCGGCGCTGCCGGCGCCCGCCG
>JASHTP010000224.1 GCA_030040495.1 Alphaproteobacteria bacterium | reverse complement strand
CGCGGCCGGCCTTGGTGAACTTGGCGGCGTTGCTCAAGAGGTTCAGCACCACCTGGCGCAGCTTGGTCTGGTCGCCGACGATGCTGCCGAGATCGGGGGCGCGCTCGACCACGAGCTCGTTGCCGTTGTCCATGACCAGCGGCCGGCAGGTCGCGACCACGTCGTCGATGAAGCCGTCGAGATCGAATGGCTGAGCGACGACATCCATCTTGCCGGCTTCGATCTTGGAGAGGTCGAGCACCTCGGTGACCAGCGACAGCAGATGCCGGCCGGCGCTGTTGATGCGGCGGAGATCGGCGATCTGCTGCTCGGCGCAGCCTTCGGCGATGGCATCCTCGAGCAGCATCTCGCTGTAGCCGATGACGGCGTTCAAGGGCGTGCGCAGCTCGTGGCTCATGCGGGCGAGGAATTCGGACTTGGCGCGGCTCGCCGCCTCGGCGTGCCGGCCGCGGCGGATCGCGGTGATGTCGGTCCAGAGGTCGAGGCTGCCGCCGCCGGGCAGGCGGCGATGGTCGACCAGCATCCAGCGATCGTCGCTCAAATGATAGATGTGCTCGCCATCGCCGCCCTGACGCGCCAGCAGCGTCTCGAGATCGATGCTCTCGTCCTCCGGGCCGCGCGCGTAGAAGCCGGAGCGCAGCCGGAACTCGGCAATTCGCCGGAACGACATGCCCTTCCAGACGAAGTTGCCGGCATCCGCGTTGCGGTGGAGGTCGGCGAAGGCCTCGTTGACGGTGAGCAGGCGATCGTCGGCGTCGTAGAGAGCGAAGGGCTGGCGCACATGGGCGACGGCCTCCTCGAGCCGGCCCTCGGCGAGACGCGCCGCTTCGGTGGCGCGCCGATGGCCGGTGATGTCGGTGCCGACGCCGCGATAGCCGCGGAAGGCGCCGGACTCGTCGAAGACCGGCACGCCGCTGACCTTGACCCAATATTGCCGCCCGCTCGGAAGCTTGCGCGAGAAGGCGAGATCGCGGAACGGCTTGCGCGCGCTGAACGCGGCGACGAACTGCCGCGCCATGTCGGCCTCGACCGAGACGCCCGGCGTCTCGACCAGCCGCCGGCCGAGCTGCCCGTCGATGGCGACGCCGAAGAGGTCGGGGAAATTCGGCGAGAGATAGGCGGTGCGCAGCTCGGCATCCAGCTCCCAGAAATAATCGGAGCCGGCTTCGTAAAGCTGACGGAAGCGCTGCTCGCTCTCGCGCAGCGAGCGCTCCGCCTCTAGCTGGGCGGTCACGTCCTTGGAGACGCCGCAATAGCCGCGGAAAGCGCCGCCGCGGTCGAAGATCGGCACGGCGCTGGTCTTGACCTGCCGCGGCTTGCCGTCCTTCCAGGGGCGCGTGCGGTATATGATGTCGCGAAACGACGCGCGCGCGGCGTAGGCTGCGTAGGCGCGCACGCCGATTTCAGGGTCGAGCTCGGCGCCGGTGATCTCCTCGATGCGCCGGCCGAGCATCGTCGAGATGGGGAGCCCGGAGATGATCTCGAGATTGGGCGACACATAGCTGATGTTCAGCTCCGTATCGAGCTCCCAATACCAGTCGGAGGCGACCTCGAAGAGCCGCTGATAGCGCTGCTCGCGCAGCTGGGCGTCCCTTATCGCGTCAAGCTCGGTTGTGATGTCGAGGACCATGACGAGCCGCGCCGGGCGCCCGCCGGCCGCCACCTCCGTCGTCGCGAGCCGTACATCGACGAGGCCGCCATCCGCCTTGCGGTGGCGCCGCACCCGCGCGGCGCCGGCTGCGTCGACCGCGGCATCGGCCGGCGCCTCGAGCGCCCCTTCGGTCAGCGCCAGGAACTGCGCGCGGCTATAGCCGTAGAGGCGCAGCGCACTGTCATTGACCTCGAGGAGGCGCCTCGTCGCCGCATCGCAGATCCACATCGGCAGCGGATTGTCGCGGAAGGGCAGCGGCAGGACTTCCGGCGACGGCTCCTCCGCCGCGCGCGGCTCCGCTGTCGTGGCGCGCTTGCTGGTCATCCCTGGTCCTTCGCCGCGACGCCTTGCGCTCCGGCCGCCCGCGGCGGTCTGCGGCCGAGCGTCCAGTCTAGAGTCGAGAGATTACCAAGCGGTAGCTCGGGCCTTCTTAGATGGTCGGGGTTAACCTTTCGCTAACCCCGACCCCCGCTAGCCCCGGTGGTAGGGATGCCCCGCCAGGATCTGCTGGGCGCGGTAAAGCTGCTCCAGCAGCATGCCGCGCGCGAGCCCGTGCGGCCAGGTCATGGCGCCCAGGGAGAGTACGAGCTGCGCCCGCGCCAGCACCGCTTCGCCAAGCCCTTCGGCGCCGCCGACGAGGAAGGCGAGGTCGCCGACGCCGCTATCGCGCCAGCGCCCCAGGCGGTCGGCGAAGGCCTCGCTGGAGAGCGGCTTGCCGCGCCCGTCGAGGGCGACGATCGTCGCGCCTTTCGGTACCGCGGCGAGCAGCAGCGCCGCCTCGCGTTCCCTAAGCTCGGCCGGCGGCAGCGGGCGTTTCTCTTCGACTTCGCGGATCAAGGGCGGGGCGGCGAGGCGCTCGGCATAGTGCCGCGCCAGCGCCGCGTGCGGCCCCGCTTTCAGCCGGCCGACGGCGATGATGTGGAGGCGCATCGCCGGCGGCGGCGCGGCGACGCTAGGCGAGCGCCGTCGCCGGCTCGCCGAAGCTCTCGCCCCACATCTTTTCGAGGTTGTAGAAGCTGCGCACCTCGGGGCGGAAGAGGTGGATGATGACGTCGCCGACATCGATTAGCACCCAGTCGCCTTGGCGCAGCCCCTCGGCCGAGCGGCGGCCATGGCCGTGCTCCCTGAGCGCCTCCAGCAGCCGCTCGGCGAGCGACACCACCTGGCGCTGCGAGCGCCCGGTGGCGATGACGAGATAGTCGGCGATGCCGGATTTGCCTTGGAGGTCGATGACGGTGAGGTCCTCTGCCTTGCCGTCGTCGAGGGTGTGCTTGATGAGGTCGAGAAGCGGGGGCGAGACTGCCGTGTCGGGACGCGGCGTGGGCTTGCGGCGCGGGATGGGTCACCTCGTCTGGCGTTGCTTCCGCCGCCCCCGCGCCGCGGGCTTGGGCCGGGCATGGGAGCGGATCTCCGTGGCCGAGTGGACGTCGAGCCTTATGGGCAGGAAGACCCAGGCGGGCGGCTTCATCGCGGCAAGGCCGCGCGCCGCCCCGGGCGCCACCCGCCGGTGCGCATAACGCTGCGCCGCCAGCTCGGCCAATCCCTTAAGACAATAGGTAGGGCGCGCCAGGACTGCAATGGGCAGCCGCGCGAAGATTCGCGTCCATTGCCGCCAATGGCGGATTTGCGCCAGGATGTCCGCGCCGATGAGGAAGACGAAGCGGGTGCGCGGCAGCGATCGTTGCAGCGCCGTTACGGTGTCGATGGTGTAGCGCGTGCCGAGCCGCGCCTCGAGGTCGAGGACGCGGATGCGCGGGTCGCGGGCGACGGCGCGCGCGGCGGCGAGGCGCTTGGCGAAGGGCGCCATGCCGCGCACCGGCTTCAGCGGGTTCTGCGGCGCCACCAGCCACCAGATCTCGTCGAGATCGAGCCGCTTCAGCGCCTCGCGGCTGACATGGAGATGGCCTTCATGCGCCGGGTTGAAGGATCCGCCCAGCAGCCCGACGCGGCGCGGCGCCGGCGCGCCGATCCCGAGGCCGGCAGGCGTCAGGGCCGCACCTGTCCGGTGCCGCGGACGAGGTACTTGTAGCTGACCAGCTGCTCGGCGCCCACCGGCCCGCGCGGCGGCAGGCGCCCGGTGGAGATGCCGATCTCCGCCCCCATGCCGAACTCGCCGCCGTCGGCGAACTGGGTCGAGGCGTTCTGCAGCACGATGGCGCTGTCGACTTCGGCGAGGAAGCGCTCGGCCGTCGCTTTGTCTTCGGTGACGATGGCGTCGGTGTGGTGCGAGCCGTAGCGGTTGACGTGGTCGATCGCCGCGGCGACGCCGTCGACGACGCCGACGGCGAGGATCGCGTCGAGATACTCCGTGCTCCAATCCGCCTCGCTCGCCGGCACCGAAGCGGCGTCGAGCGCCTGCACCGCAGCGTCGCCGCGGATCTCGCAGCCGGCCTGGTGCAGATCGGCGAGGATCGGCGGCAGATAGTGCGCCGCCACGGCGCGGTCGACGAGCAAGGTCTCGGCGGCGCCGCAGACGCCGGTGCGGCGCATCTTGGCGTTCAAGACGATGCGCCGCGCCTTCTCGAGATCGGCCGCGCGGTCGACATAGACGTGGCAGACGCCTTCGAGATGGGCGATGACCGGCATGCGGCTCTCGCGCTGCACGCGCTCGATGAGCGAGCGCCCGCCGCGCGGCACGATGACGTCGATGAACTCGGTCAAGGTCAGCATCATGCCGACGGCGGCGCGGTCGCGCGTCGGCACGAGCTGCACCGCGTCGGCCGGCAGCCCGGCCTGGGCGAGGCCGACGCGCACCGCCTCGGCGATGGCGCGCGAGGAATGGAAGCTCTCGGAGCCGCCGCGCAGGATGGCGGCGTTGCCGGCGCGCAGGCACAGCCCGCCGGCGTCGGCGGTGACGTTGGGCCTGGATTCGTAGATGATGCCGATGACGCCGAGCGGCACGGTGACGCGCGCGATGTCGAGCCCGTTGGGCCGCGTCCAGCGCGCCAGCTCGCGTCCGACGGGATCG
This sequence comes from Alphaproteobacteria bacterium, assembly GCA_030040495.1. GTDB lineage: Bacteria > Pseudomonadota > Alphaproteobacteria > ATCC43930 > CGMCC-115725 > DAHUYF01. The sequence goes on along the minus strand of JASHTP010000224.1, from coordinate 1,667 downwards.
GGAAGCGCCGCCACTTCCTCGAGCCCGTGCGCCATCGCCTCGACGCGCGCCGCGTCGAGCGACAGCCGGTCGAGCATCGCCGCCGAGAGCGACTGGCGCTTGGCCTCGGCGAGGTCCTGTGCGTTGGCCTCGAGGATCGCCGCGCGCCGGGCGCGCAGCTCGGCCGCGCCGGCCAGGAGCGCGCGCGTCTTCATCTCCGCCGGCGCGCGCGCCATCAACGAAGCCGCCCGCCGCGCCGCCGCGCCGATGCCGCGCATCTCGGCATAGAGGTCGTTGGTCGAGTCGAGCGCCGGCATGTCAGGCCACCACCAGATCGTCGCGATGGATCATCTCGTGCCGTCCACGGTAGCCGAGGATGGCTTCGATTTCACCGCTTTTGTGGCCGGCGATGGCGCGGGCGTCGGCGCTGGAATAGGCGCAGAGACCGCGCGCCACTTCGCGGCCGCCGCCGTTCCGCACGACCACCGCGTCGCCGCGCTCGAACTCGCCTTCGACGCCGACGACGCCCGCCGGCAGCAGGCTCGTGCCGCGCTTCAGCGCCGCCGCGGCGCCGTCATCGACGATGAGCGCGCCCATCGGGTTGAGCGTGCCGGCGATCCAGCGCTTCCGCGCGGTGCGCGGCTCGGCGGCGGGCAGGAACCAGGTGCAGCGCGCGCCGCGCTCGATCGCCGACAGCGGATGAAGCGCGCTGCCTTCGGCGATCACCATGCGACAGCCCGCGGCCAGGGCGATGCGCGCGGCAGCGAGCTTCGTCACCATGCCGCCGGAGCTGTAGCCTTGCGGCGCCGCGCCGCCCATCGCCTCGATCTCCGGCGTGATCTCGCGCAGCTCCGGGATGTGCCGCGCCGCCGGATCCTTGCGCGGATCGGCGGTATAGAGCCCGTCGATGTCGGAGAGCAGCACCAGCGTGTCGGCGCTGATCATCTGCGCCACGCGCGCGGCGAGCCGGTCGTTGTCGCCGAAGCGGATCTCGGCGGTTGCCACCGTGTCGTTCTCGTTGATCACCGGCACCGCGCCCAGCGCCAGCAGCTGCTCAAGCGTCGCGCGCGCGTTGAGGTGGCGGCGGCGCTCCTCGGTGTCCTCCGGCGTGAGCAGGATCTGCGCGACGCTGATGCCGTGCTTCGCCAGCGCCTCCTGATAGGCGTGCGCCAGGCGGATCTGGCCGGTGGCGGCGGCCGCCTGCTTCTCCTCGAGCTTCAAGGCGCGGCCGGTGAGGCCGAGATGGCGGCGGCCGACGGCGATCGCGCCGGAGGAGACGATGAGCACCTCCTGGCCGCGCGCGCGGCAGCGGGCGAGGTCCGCGACCAGCGCCTCGAGCCAGGTGCGGCGGATGTCGCCGGTCGCGTCGTCGACGAGCAGCGCCGAGCCGATCTTGACGATGAGCCGCCGCGCTGCGCCGAGGTCGCCGCTCACGGCGCCGCCTCGGCCGTCTCCGGCGAGGGCGCCTCGGCGCGCGCCTCCTTGATCACCGCCAGCAGCGCCGCGAGCGTCTCCGGCACGCCCTGCCCCGTGGCGCCCGACAGCGCCAGCACCGGGCGCCTGCTCGCGCGCTTCAGCTTCTGCCGCTTCTTGGCGAGCTCCGCTTGCGGCACCGCATCGGCCTTGTTGATGCCGATGATCTCCGGCTTCTCGGCGAGGCCGTGGCCATAGGCCGCGAGCTCGCGGCG
>JASHTP010000223.1 GCA_030040495.1 Alphaproteobacteria bacterium | reverse complement strand
GCGTCGTCACCAATGTCGACAAGCTGCCGGTCGGCACCTATCTCTCCGCCTCGGTGCCGGCCTTCTCGCTGGTCGAGACCGATCGCCCCTGGATCGAGGCCAACTTCAAGGAGACCGAGCTCACCCACATGAAGCCCGGCGACGAGGCGACGGTCACTATCGATGCCTATCCCGGCGCCAGCTTCAAGGCGCGCGTCGCCAGCCTCAGCCCCGGCACCGGCTCGCAGTTCTCGGTGCTGCCACCGCAGAACGCCAGCGGCAACTGGGTCAAGGTGGTGCAGCGTCTGCCGGTGCGGCTCGAGGTCGAGAATCCCGATCCCGCGCGGCCGCTGCGCGCCGGCATGAGCGCCTATGTCGACGTCGACACGCGCTACCAGACCTCGTTGGGCCGCGCGCTCGCCGCGATCTTCTGAGAGCGCCGCCATGGCCGGGCCCGTGCCGAACCGCGCCCTCATCACCGTCTCGATCATGCTGGCGACGATCATGCAGGCGCTCGACACGACGATCGCCAACGTCGCGCTGCCCTACATGCAGGGCAGCCTGTCGACGGCGCAGGATCAGATCACCTGGGTGCTCACCTCCTACATCGTCGCCGCCGCGGTGATGACGCCGGTGACCGGCTGGATCACCGGCCGCCTCGGGCTGAAGCGCGTCTTTCTCGTCTCGGTCGGCGGCTTCACCATCGCCTCGATGCTGTGCGGCGGCGCGGGCAGCCTCGGCGAGATGGTGTTCTTCCGCCTGCTGCAGGGCGTCTTCGGCGCGGCGCTGGTGCCGCTGTCGCAGTCGGTGCTGCTCGACATCAATCCGCGCGAGAAGCAGGGCCAGGCGATGGCGATCTGGGGCGCCGGCATCATGGTCGGACCGATCCTGGGCCCGAGCCTCGGCGGCTGGCTCACCTTCAATTACGATTGGCGCTGGGTCTTCTACATCAATTTGCCGGTCGGCATCCTCGCCTTCCTCGGCATCCTCGCCTTCGTCCGCGACACCAGGCGCGACCGCGGCCAGCGCTTCGACTTCGCCGGCTTCGCGCTCCTGAGCCTCGGCGTCGGCGCGCTCCAGCTCATGCTCGACCGCGGCGAGCAGAACGACTGGTTCGGCTCGCTCGAGATCGTCGTCGAATGCCTGCTCGCCGTCTGCGGCTTCTGGATGTTCGCGATGTGGAGCGGCATCGCCGACCGGCCCTTCCTCAATCCGGCGCTGCTCAGGGACCGCAATTTCGTCGGCAGCTGCGTGATGATCTTCGTCGTCGGCATCATCCTCTACGCCACGCTCGCGCTGCTGCCGCCGATGTTGCAGGACCTCATGGACTATCCCGTCACCACCGCCGGGCTGGTCATGATGCCGCGCGGCGTCGGCACCATGGTCGCCATGCTGGCGGTCGGCCGGCTGATCGGGCGCGTCGATGTGCGGCTCCTGCTGCTCTTCGGCCTCGCCGTCACCACCTTCTCGCTCTATCAGATGACCGGCTATTCGCTCGACATGGATTGGGCGCCCATCGTCTGGGCGGGCATCGTCCAGGGCGTCGGATTGGGCTTCCTCTTCGTGCCGCTGAGCACCGTCGCCTTCTCCACCCTCGATTCCTCCTATCGCCCCGCAGCGGCCGGGTTCTTCAGCCTGGTGCGCAACGTCGGCGGCAGCATCGGCATCTCCATGGTCGAGACCCTGCAGGACCGGCTGACGCAGGTCTCGCACGCCTCGCTCGCGACCCAGGTCACGCCCTTCGCGCCGGGGCTGCATCTGCCGGCGCTGCAGCAGGTCTGGAACCTGCACACGACCGCCGGACTTGCCGCGCTCAATCAGGAAGTGACCCGCCAGGCGGCGATGATCGCCTATATCGACAATTTCAAGTTCATGATGGTGGTGACGCTCTGCGCCGTCCCGCTGCTCGCGCTGCTGCGCAAGGGGAGGCATCCGGCGGCGGCGACGGTCGCGGCGGATTAGGCGCCGCGCTGGCGGATGGCGCTGCCCACATGGCTCAGATAGTCGCGCTTGCCGATATCGACGCCGTTGTGGCGGAGGATGTCGTACGCCGTGACGACGTGGAAATAGAAATGCGGCAGGGCCCAATCCCGCAGCAGCTGCAGGCCGTTCACCTCGAGCACCAGGTCGTTGAACAGCGGCACCGTGATGTCGCGCTCCTCCGCGCCCGCGAAGGCGGCCGCGGGCGCGCCCTCGAGATAGTCGATCGTCCGGGCGATGCGGGTCTTGAGCTCGTCGAGGGTCTGCTCGCTGTCCTCGAAGCGCGGCGGCTCCCGGCCCATGAGGCGCGCCGTCGCGTTCTTGGCGTGATCGCAGGCGATCTGCACCTGCTTGACCAGCGGAAACATGTCCGGCGCGAGCCGCGCCGTCACCAGCACGGCCGGATCGAACTTCTTGGCGCTCGCATGCTGCGCTCCCTTGTCGAGGATGTTGGAGAGCGCGCGCAGCATGGGCACGAAGGTCTCGACGGCCATCGCGTAGAGCGGGGGTTTCATGGCGACTTCCTCCTGTTGCCGGACACCTTCCGGCGATCACGACAAGGCGCGCAGATCCGCCCGCAGGCGATCGGCGCCGGAGCCGGCGACGCGGCGCTCGGTCGCTTCCTGCATGCGCAGCCAGATCGGCAAGGCCGCGGCGAGCACGGCGCGGCCGGCCGGGGTGAGCGTCATCTGCCGGCCGCGCCGGTCGGCCCGGTCGACCGTCACCTTCAAGAGGCCGCGGCGTTCGAGCGGCTTCAGCGCGGCGGTGAGCGTGGTGCGGTCCATGGCGAGGAGCTTGGAGACCATGCCGATCGTCGCCGGCTCCGGGCGGTTCAGCGACATCAGCAGCGAGAACTGGCCGTTGGTGAGCCCGACCGGCCGCAGCGCCTCGTCATAGCGCCGGGCCACCGCCCGCGCCGCGCGCTGGACGTGCAGGCAGAAGCAGGTGTCGCGCACGTCGAGGGTGATCTGGTATGGCAGCATTTCGCGCTTTGACATGAGCCCATAATGTTGATATCAACGTAATTGTCAAGGAGAGAGGAGGCGGGCGATGGCGGACTCGAGCGGCGAGCGGCGCAGGGCGGCCTGATCCCATGCCGACGGTCTCCTTCACGCCGGCGCTGGAGCGCTTTCTCAAGGCGCCGGCGGCGACGGTCGAGGGCGCGACCCTGGGCGAGGCGCTCGCCCAGATCTTCGCCGCGAAGCCGGCGCTGCGCTCCTACCTGCTCGACGATCAGGGCGGTCTGCGCCGGCACGTCGCGGTCTATGTCAATGGCGCGCCGGTGCGCGACCGCGCGCGCCTGAGCGACCCGGTCGGCGCGCGCGACGAGATCTACGTCTTCCAGGCGCTGACCGGCGGCTGAAGGAGGATTGCATGACCGATCGACTCTATGTCGGTAGCCGCAAGGGCCTGTTCGAGCTGGCGCGCCGCGACGGCGCCTGGGAGATCGCCGATGCGCACTTCCTCGGCGATCCCGTCTCCGCGGTGCTGGCGGCGGCGGACGGCACCGTCCACGCCGCGCTCGATCTCGGCCATTTCGGCGCCAAGCTGTGGCGCTGCGACGGCGCCGGCGCCTGGCAGGAGCTCGCGGCCCCGGCCTTTCCGCCGAAGCCGGACGATGCCGGCGACGATCCCCATCCCTGGTCTCTGGGCAAGATCTGGGCGCTCGAGCCGGGCGGCGTGCCCGGGCGACTCTGGGCCGGCACCATGCCCGGCGGGCTCTTCCGCTCCGACGATGACGGTCAATCCTGGTCGCTCGTCGAGACGCTGTGGCGCCGGCCGGAGCGCCGGCAATGGGGCGGCGTCGCCGGCGGCGAGCAGCCCGGCATCAGCGCCGTCCTGGTCGATCCGCGCGACCCCGCCGACATCAGGCTCGGCGTCTCCACCGGCGGCGTCTGGGCGAGCGAAGACACCGGCGCTTCCTGGCGGCTGATCAATGAGGGCATGTATGCCGAGTACATGCCGCCGGAGCGGCGCACCGACCCGGTCGCCCAGGACGTCCACATGCTGGCGCGCTGCGCCGCCCGGCCGGAGATCGTCTGGTGCCAGCACCATAACGGCGTCTTCCGCTCCACCGACGCCGGCGCGCGCTGGGGTGAGGTGACGGCGATCCGCCCGAGCAAGTTCGGCTTCGCGGTGGCCTGCCATCCGCGCGACCCCGACACCGCCTGGTTCGTGCCCGCGACCAAGGATGAGCGGCGCATTCCGGTAGACGGCAAGCTCGTCGTCGCCCGCACCCGCGACGGCGGCCGCAGCTTCGAGCCCCTGAGCCGCGGCCTGCCGCAGCGCCACGCCTACGATATCGTGCTGCGCCATGCGCTCGCCGTCGACGGCGAAGGCGAGCGGCTCGCCTTCGGCTCGAGCAGCGGCGGGCTGTGGATCTCCGAGGATGGCGGCGAGAGCTGGACCATGCCCGAGGCGCGGCTGCCGCCCATCGCCGTGGTGCGCTTCGCTGCGGACGAGAATTGAGCGACAAGCGAAGGCGGCAGCGATGAGCGATCGCGACCAAGGCGTCATTCCGCATCTCGTCGTCGCCGACGCGGCGGCGGCGCTGGACTTCTACAAGCGGGCGCTCGGCGCCACCGAGACGATGCGCCTGCCGGCCGAGGACGGCAGGCGCATCCTGCATGCCGAGATCACCGTCAACGGCGCCAAAATCTTCGTGCGCGACCATTTCCCCGAGCATGGCAGCGCGCAGGGCGGCAACAAGCTCGCGCCGCCCCCGGCGCTCGGCGGCACGCCGGTCACGCTCCATCTCGAGGTCGCCGATTGCGACCGGGCGGTAGAGCGCGCGGCCGATGCCGGCGCGACGGTGACCATGCCGCCGATGGACGCGTTCTGGGGCGCGCGCTTCGGTCAGATCGCCGACCCCTTCGGCCATGCCTGGAGCTTCGCCCATCCGCTGGCGCGGCCGCGCCGCTGAGAGAGCGCAGCCCGGTCCGGCGGGTCTTCGAGGGCGCTTCAGCCCCGCTGATCTTCCGCCAGTTGTCGGCGCAGCTCGGCCTTGGCGATCTTCTCCAAGGTCGAGCGCGGCAGCGCGTCGACCAGCCGCACCTCCTGCGGCTGCTTGAAGCTCGCGAGCTTGGCGCGGCAGGCGGCGAGCACGCGCTCGGCGAGGTCCGGCGGCGCCGCGCCGAGGCCGCCGCGCGGCAGCACGAAAGCGACAGGCACCTCGTCGAGCATCCGGTGCTTCCTGGCCACCACGGCCACCTCCGCCACCTCGGCGAGGCTCAGGATGGCCTGCTCGATCTCCGAGGCCGCGACGTTCTCGCCGCCCACCTTCAGCATGTCCTTGCTGCGGTCGGCGAAGCGGATGAAGCCGTCTTCGAGCAGGGTCACGCGGTCGCCGGTGCGGAAGAAGCCCTGCTCGTCGTAGCTCTCCGCCGTCGCCTCGCGGTTGTTGAGATATTCCTTGAACAGCGACAGGCCGGGCAGGCCGCGCACCCGCAGCTCGCCGGTCTCGCCCGGCGCCACCGCGGCGCCGTCGGCGCCGAGGATGCGGATCTCGTATTCGCTGGCGGCGCGGCCGATCGACAGCGGCGTGTTGGGCTGATGCACCTCGCCGACGATGCCGTGCGTCATGGTCTCGGTCATGCCCCACCAGCCGATGGTCTTGACGCCGAAGAGGGCGTCGGTCGGCGGCTCCGACACGGCGCTGCCCCACAGGCGGAAGCTGTGCCGCTTCGGCCGCTCCTGCTCGATGAGCGCGCGGGTGCAGAAGGGGATGGTCGAGGTCCAGCTGCAGCGATGCTTGGCGGCGACCCCCCAGAAGCGGCTTGCCGAGAATTTCGGCTGGATCACCGCGCTGGCGCCGGCCCACAGGCTCGCCAGCACCGAATAGGCCTGGGCGTTGGTGTGGAACAGCGGCAGATAGACGAGATGCACGTCCTCCGGCCGGAGATCCTCGTGCGCGGCGTTGATCTTGGCGCCCCAGAGCGCGTTGGCATGCGTCCACAGCACGCCTTTGGGCCGCGCCGTCGTGCCCGAGGTGTATTGCACGCCCACCGGCGCCAGCGGGTCGCGCCCCCGGCGCGGCCGGTCGCTGGCGTCGCCGAAAAGCGCGGCAAAGGACGAGGCGCGGTCGGGCCCGCGCCCCGCCGCAGGCGCCGCCCCGGCATCGTGCGAGGTCGCCGCCAGCCAGTCGAGCCGCCGGCAGCTGGCATTGACCAGCTCGGCATAGGCCGGCTGGGTGATCGCGGCGACCGCACCGCAATGATCGGCGAAATAGCCGAGCTCCTCGCCCGACGAGCGCGTGTTGGTCGTCACCGCCACGACGCCGAGCTCGGCAGCGGCATACCAGGCGAGGAGCGTCTCGAGGCAATTGTCGAGATGGATGAGCAGGAAATCGCCTTGCTTCATGCCGCGCCGGGCGAGGCCGGCGGCGAGGCCCCCGACGCGCTCATGGAAGGCGCCATAGGTCAGGCTCTCGCCGCTTCCCTCGAACGGCTCCCAGATCAGGAAGGGGTGGTCGCGTCGCGTCCGCGCCCGCATCTCGACGAGCCACGGCACGTCGATGCCGGCGAAAGGCCCGACATAGCCGTGCTCCGGCGCGCGCATCGCCATCCTTGCCCTCCTTCGTGCCCGTCATCCTGAAAGAGACGGCGCGGAATTTCAAACCGCGGATTCCCGGCTAAGATCGCGGAATGAAAGGGCGGCGCGCCAAGCCAGCGAACGGTTACCTGCTGGAGCGGCAGGTCGGACATCTGTTGCGCCGCGCGCATCAGCGCGCCACGGCGATCTTCCTCGCCGAGCTCGGCGACGCCCATGGCGTGACGCCGACGCAGTTCGCCGCGCTGGTGAAGCTCGCCGACCTCGGCGCCCAGTCGCAGAACGAGCTCGGCCGGCTCACCGCGATGGACCCGGCGACGATCCAAGGGGTGATCCGCCGGCTTGCCGCGCGCCGGCTGATTGAGCGCTCGAGCGATCCCGGCGACCGCCGCCGCACCACCTTGCGGCTGACGCCGCGCGGCCGCGCGCTGGTCGCCCGCACCATCCCGCTCGGCGTCAAGGTGAGCGCCCGCACGCTCGACCCTCTCGCCGCCGCCGACCGCCGCCATTTCCTGCAGCTGCTGACGAAGCTGGCGTAGGACCGCGGCCGGCGGTCGGACCAGGTGCCCGCGAACGACGGGACCGGCACCTCCCGGCGGCCGGTGCCTGCGCTTTCTGCAAGGCCGCCATGCGCGCTCGCCGCGTTGCGGCGGGGGGCGGCGCTCGCCACATGCGGCCGCGGACGCCCGCTTAGGGCGTTTCCTCCCTGAACTTGGGCCGCGCCGAAAGCGCGGCCCCTCTTTTTTTCAGAAGCTCTCGACCCAGGGCCTGAGCTCCATCTCCCAGCTCCAGGCGCTGCGATGCTGGCGGTGCAGCCCGAGATAGGCGGCGGCGATCGCGTCGGGATCGAGCAGCGCGTCGGCGCCGCGCCCGGCGGCGCGCGGATCCCCGGCGCGGCCGATGCCGCCGTCGATGACGAAATGGCCGACATGGATGTTCTGCGGCGCGAGCTCGCGCGCCAGGCTCTGCGCCAGGCCGCGCAGCCCGAACTTGCCCATGGCGAAAGGCGCCGAGCGCGCATAGCCCTTGACGCTGGCGGACGCGCCGGTGAAGAGGATGGTGCCGCTGCCGCGCTTAAGCATCAGCCGCGCCGCCGCCTGCGCCACCAGGAAGCCGCCGAAGCAGCTCACCGTCAGCGCGTTGCGCACCTCTTCGGGATCGAGCTCGGTGATGGCGCCGCGCGAGCGCGCGCTCGGATTGTAGACGACAAGGTCGGGGGCGCCGAGCTCGGCCTCGACCGCGGCGAAGAGCGCCCGGACCTCGTCGGGCCGGCTCGCATCGCAGCGCCAGGCGCGCGCCCCGGTCTCGGTTGAAAGCGGCGCGAGCTTCTCCGGATGGCGCGCGGCCAGCCCGACGCGCATCCGCTCGCGGGCAAAGAGCCGGGCGAGCGCGGCGCTGAGCCCGCTGCCGGCGCCGACGATGAGGGCGGTCTCGGTCATATGCGTCTCCGTCGCGGCGGTGGCCGAAAGCCCGGTTCTGCCGCATAGTGGCGGGCAAGGCAATCTGAGGGGAGGAAGCGATGGAGCTCGGTCTCGCCGGACGCAACGCGCTCGTCACCGGCGCCTCCAAGGGCATCGGCCGTGCCGTGGCGCGCACGCTCGCCGCGGAGGGCTGCGACCTCGTGCTGGTGGCGCGCACCGCGGCCGATCTCGAGCGGACGCGCGAGGAGATCCGCGCCCAGCACAACGTCGCGGTGACGTCGGTGGCGCTCGATCTCAGCAACGGCGAGGCGGCGCGCGGCCTTGCCCGCGACTTTCCCGCGATCGACATCCTGGTCAACAACGCCGGCGCCATCCCCGGCGGCACGCTCGGCGAGATCGACGAGCCGCGCTGGCGCCAGGCCTGGGACCTCAAGGTGTTCGGCTACATCAACCTGTGCCGCGCCTATGTCGCGCTGATGAAGGAGCGCCGGCGCGGCGTCATCGTCAACATCATCGGCAGCGCCGGCGAGCGGCTCGACCCCGCCTACATCGCCGGCAGCACCGGCAACGCCGCGCTCATGGCCTTCACCCGCGCGCTCGGCGGCGCCGCGCCCGACTCCGGGCTGCGCGTCGTCGGCATCAATCCCGGCCCGGTGGCGACCGACCGGCTGGTGATGCTGCTCAAGAAGCGCGCGCAGGACCGGCTCGGCGACGCCGAGCGCTGGCGGGAGCTGACCAAGACGATGCCCTTCGGCCGTCCCGCCACGCCCGAGGAGATCGCGGCAATGGCGGTCTTCCTCGCCTCCGACCGCTCCGGCTACACCAGCGGCACCATCGTCACCATCGATGGCGGCAACGCCAATCGCGGCGCCATGATGTGAGAGAGCGCGAGGAAGGAGACGCACCATGCCGCATCTCACCGTCGACGACGGCATCCGGCTTTATTACGAGGAAGCGGGATCCGGCACGCCCATCGTCTGCGTCCACGAATTCGCCGGCGATCACCGCAGCTACGAGCCGCAGCTGCGCTATTTCGCGCGGCGCTATCGAATCATCGCCTATAACGCGCGCGGCTACCCGCCCTCCGACGTACCGGCCAAGGCCGAGCGCTACTCGCAGGAGCGCGCGCGCGACGATGTCCGCGCCGTGCTCGACGCGCTGGGCCTGCCCAAGGCGCATGTCGTCGGCATCTCCATGGGGAGCTACGCCGCGCTGCATTTCGGCCTGGCCTACCCCGAGCGCGCGCTGTCGCTGGTGCTGGGCGGCTGCGGCCACGGCTCGACCACCGATCCGGCGGAGCGACAGCGCTTTCAGGAGGACGCGGCGAGGACCGCGGCGACGCTCGAAGCCGGCGGCATGGCCGGCTTCGCCCAGTCCTACGGCGTCAATCCGACGCGGGTGCGCTTCAGCCGCAAGGATCCCCGCGGCTGGAAGGAGTTCGCCGACCAGCTCGCCCAGCATTCGGCGGTGGGCTCGGCGATGACCTTGCGCAACGTGCAGGCCAAGCGGCCGTCGCTCTACGAGCTCGGCGACGCGCTGGCGAAGCTGACGCTGCCGGTGCTGATCGCCACCGGCGACGAGGACTGGCCCTGCCTCGAGCCGGCGCTGTTCCTGAAGCGCGCCATCCCGAGCGCGGCGCTGGCCGTCTTGCCCACCACCGGCCACACGCTCAACATCGAGGAGCCCGGCTTCTTCAACCTTCTCTGCGACGAGTTCTTCCACCAGGTGGAAAGCGGCCGCTGGACGCCGCGCGACGCCGCCGCGGTGACCGCGCGGTCGTTCGGGCGCTGACGGCTCAGCGCGTCCGGGTCGTGCCCAGCACGTGCTCGGCTTCGGCGCGCGCCGCGGCGCGGCGCAGCGCCTCGCGCTTCATCTCGACGACGACCGGCCGCGCCTGGCGGCCTTTGACCATGCCGCCGCCGAGCGGCGTCCCGCTGACGGCGCCGGGCAGGGCCAGGCGCTGAACCTGGGGCACGCCGCCGGTCTCGGCCAGCGTCGCTTCGATCTCCTGGCCCTTGAAGAGGCGCGTGATGCCGGAATCGGCGAGCAGCCGCGCCTCGAAGCCGACATCGCCCAGCCCCGGCAGGCGCAGCGCGCCCTTGCCGCTCTTCGGGTCGAACCAGCGCACCACGCCGCGCACCGTGCCCTGCGGCGGGCTCAGGATCGGCGCCACCACCGCGGCGGGAGCGGGGGCCATCTCGGCGCGGCGCACCAGCT
>JASHTP010000222.1 GCA_030040495.1 Alphaproteobacteria bacterium | reverse complement strand
GCCGACGTCCGCTCCATGAGCTCACGCAACGCCCCGCAGAACTCCTCCGGCATGCCGTGCCGGCTGAGGAGCGCTCCGGTTGGCGAAAGCAGGGCCCAGGACACTCCCACCGCCGCCCCGTTGGCGTTGCGCCGGCGCACCCCGTTTTGCTCCTTGTCGTAGAGCGCAAGCCCGAACAGGTTGCCAAAGGTGGCAAGCGCCCGCTTGGTGGCGTCGGTCTCGGCCTCTTTGAGCGCGCTCTCATGCGCCTCCCCCAGGGTGGGCCCGCTGCCATGGCCGGTGCCGCTGCCGTCGCGGCAGACCACCCAATCGCCCGCGCGCACGCGGATGCGCACCCGTGCCACATAGGCGCAGGCCCTGGGCTCGCGCTTGGCGTCCTGCCAGATGCATTGGGCCTCGAGGGTCTCGCGGTCCCAGCCATCGAAGCCGAAGACGCGGTTGGCCTCGGCGATGGCATGCCAGCGCTCGACATAATAGAGAATCCGGCCATCGTGCTTGCGGGTTCTGACCACCTTTTCGCTGAGCTTGCCTGAGAGCAGCTTGGTCTGAGCGTCGGAGAAGGGCATTAGCGAGTCCTCACCGCCAGGGTGACGCCGCCATTGCCGAGCGTCGCGCCCGGCACGACTGCTCCGGAACCGAGCGCCGCCGCCAGCCCGCGCCGGTCGAGCTTCGCCGGCTGCGGCTTCCAGAACTCGCCGGGGATCTTCGCCTCGTCGATGACCATGAGCGGGGCCGGGGTGGGGCGGAGCGAGGCGGTGAAGTCGGGCTCCGTCAGTTTCTTGATGTCGGCCCGCTCCATGAGCGAAGCGACGATCGCCCGCTTGCGGTCGCTGCGGCTCTCGATGCGTGCCATCCGCTCCTGCATGTCGCCGATGCGCTCGCGCAGCGCATAGATCATGGCGACATCGTCGAGATGCGAGCGCAGGATGGCCGCCAGCACCTCCGGCAGGCGCGAGAGCCCCTCGACGGTATCCCGCAGCGTCTCGTCGTCGGCCTCGGGGAATTCGGCCCGCAGCTGCTCGCGGAGATACTGGTGCTGCTGCAGCTCGATGCTGAGTGGTGATTGCATAGGTGTGCCTCCCGTCAGGCGCCAGTGCAGCGCCATCAGGCACACTGACGCTCTGCTCGAGCGCAGCATCCAGTCCTTTCCGGATCACAATCTGGCTTTGTCAGCGGGCACCGGATCATGCCATTGCTCCCCGACGGCCTCGGATCGGCGCCACGCGGATACTTGCGTTACGCGGCACCCCCCTTGTGCCACCAACGGCCTCACGAGCGAGCAATGGAATGACAAGCGGCCGCGCAACAAAGCCATTCCATGATCCAGGATGGGGCTGGATGCGCCGGGCGAAGAGAGGGTGACTGTGGGTCCCGGGCCTATGCGGCCCTGCGACAGATCGGCTTCGACGATTTGCGCCGCTGAGCCGAAGCAGCTGGAGGGGACCCTTGATGGCGAAGCACAAGTCACAGCCCCGGCACGCCTCCGGCAAGCGGCACCGCGGCAATAAGCGGTCGAGCGCAAGGGCAATCCCGCCCACGACGCGAGCCGCGTCGAAGCAGGCGGCCTGTCTCGCCCTTCTCGAGCGCGCCGAGGGGGCAATGATCGCTGAGCTGCAAAAGGCGACAGGCTGGCAGCCGCACAGCGTGCGGGGCCTCCTCGCCGGCACGGTCAAGAAGAAGCTCGGGTTCGAAATCCTCTCGACAAAAGAGGAGCGCGGTAGGGTCTACCGTACCGCGCAAATAGGGCGCGGCGTGACGAAGCTTCACGCCGCTCCGACGCCGTCGCTGACGAAGCTCGGGAGTTCGGCTCCGATTGTTTCTCTCAGCCTGATCGCGACCACTCTTGCCGCGAGCAAAGAACGGCCCATCGCGCCTGCTGTCGCGGCTCAAATACGAGAAGGTCTATTGCCACAGATGGTGCGAGCCGGGGCCGCGGACGATGGTCACGCCTTGCGGCGTGTGCTCAACCGTAGGGCGCTCGTCCAACTCGCTGTCGCGCGGCACGAGCACTGGCGGGGGCGCAGCGAGCGCGACTGGACCCGGCAGGCCGAAACCGTAGCCGAAGAGTTCATCGTCCCAGTCGCCCCAATACCAAAGGCCCGGGGCGAACGGCGCGATTTGGCGGAAGTGACGGTGCTCGAGGCGTTGGTGGCGGAAGGCCAAAACGTGGCCATGGCTCACTCCGCGCGCGACCGCGGCGGCCTGGTAAGCGGCCAGGAGTAGCAGCGCAAGCGCGAGCGATCGACGCATGGGCATGTCTCCCTCGGCAGGATCAGCTTCTTCTTATTAAATCGTCTTGCCCGGGTCACGGTGGCCTCTTCCAAAGCCGATAGCGATCGGAAGCGACCGTATTCGCGAACTCAAAGATGATAGGCATGGCGTCTCTCGACGCTTTGACACAGATCAATGGTTTCGGTTTGGAGGGCACTTCAACAACGAGGGTGGTGTCCGCGACGACTCCGAGAGCGGCTTGGCGTGCCAGGACACGAGCGAGCACGAGGAGAAGCAGAGCGCCGCGCTGTGATGTTGCTCTCGCTTAGTACGGCCGATGCTCGCGGCGAGCGCCGGCTTGCTTGCTATGGTCCGTTGCCCACGCGCCGAGCGAGGCCTCGGCCGCGCTGTAACAGTCCGTGCGAAAGTTTGCCCGCGGCCGTCTCGTCCCCGTTTGGCGACACGCTGGATTCGAGCTGCCTTTTGACCCGCGCGAGAATCTGCGCAGCCAGGGAGCGGGTCAGGGGGGCCGCCAGCGGGGCAGCCAATCTTTCGAGGAACTCACTGGGCAGATGGTACTCGATCAGAATGGACACGGCGGTACCCCGCGTCGACCGCGTCAAGGTGTAGGCACCCGAGTTGTGCAGACCCCGAATTGATCTCCATGCCAGCCGCACGGGCCGCTGATATTCGGTGATGATCGAATCCCAAGTCAGCGTGAGCCCACGCGCTTGGGCGACCCATCGGTAGGTCCGGTCATCGATCTTCCGTACCTCGGTCAGGAAGTCGGCATATAAGGGGAATTGTTCCACCCGGGAGATCAGGTCGAAGACCACTTCGATATCCGCGTCGATCATTACCGTTTCGACGATGATCGTCATGCGACCGCCTCGCGTGGGCTTCTGGTGAGCGTCTAAGGGAGTATCGGCGGACCCACGCACCAGCCCTTGCCAGCTAATGCACTTCCTGGTCTGGCAACCTTGCCGTGCGCGCCAGATCTTGGGCGGCGTCGAGCGCTTGCATCCACGCTGCGCGCCCTTCGACCTCGGCTCTTGCCTGACAATCATTGGCGCGCGCAGCGGCTACGGCAGCGGCGTCCTCGCCTTGATGCGTTATCAGCGATGCAACCATGCGCGAGACGAGAACGTCGCTCGACAGCGCCGCATCCGACACCCCGAGCGAGATCGGCTTCGACTCTATGACACAGCCCGCATCCTCCCATCTCGCCCTAACCGTGAATGTAATGTTCAAGCTGTTCAATCACGAATTTCTGCTCGCCGATGATGCTCTTGACGAGATCGCCGATCGAGACGATGCCGACCAGTTCCTTTCCATCGAGCACAGGCAGATGGCGAACACGGTTGTTAGTCATCAGTGCCATGCATTCCTCGACGGTGTAGCTCGGCCGCACGGCGACGACGCGCGTCTCCATGATGTCTCCGACCAGCGTCGTGGGAGATGTCTTGCCCTTGAGCACGACGTTCCGCGCGTAGTGCCTTTCAGTGACGATGCCGACGACGTTTCCGTCATCCACCACCACGAGCGAGCCGATGTCTTTTTCCGCCATTCTTGCTATGGCGTCGAACACGGTCGCGTCCGGATGGATGCACCAGACCATCCGACCCTTCTGGCCGAGCAATTGTCGTACTGTCGTCATGGCTTCCCTCGGTGCGCCGCGAACCGGCTGCTCAGATTGTTCGCGAAACCATTTGCGGATTGGGGCTTCAATTCGGCAGCAAGCAATCATGCCAACGCTGTTGAGCCCGGGCGGGCATCATCCGTCCTCTGCCGCCAGCCCACACTTCACAATCTTCGAAAATTGTAAAGGCCGACGGGTCTCCTGCTTTGATCTAGATCAATCCGGATCGGCCCCGGATGACGCGGTGATCATGCTCTATGAGATTGCCGGCGAGAACGCCTTATTTG